>CAZKIZ010000242.1:0-5661 GCA_964552935.1 uncultured Rhodohalobacter sp.
GAAACACTGCGTATAACTCAGCGTAAATCTGCGAGTAAAACCGGTTATGGTTTTTAGGCAGCCTCAGCCTCTTATTTCGATATTTTAGAATCGAACTCAGGTTAGGAGTATTTATTTACTTTAAATCATCGGCTCTCTCACCGGATGCCAGGTAGATAATGCGTTCACAAATGTTCGTTACCCGATCGCCCATCCGCTCGATATTATGGGCAATCCAAACCAGATAGGTACACTGCGTGATGGTAGCAGGTTTTTCGATCATATAGCTGATCAATTCCCTGTTAATCTGTTTGTAAAGATTGTCAATGTTGTCGTCATCGCTATGAATTTTTCTTGCCATCTCTTCATCCCGATTGATGTAAGCTTTAGTGGATCCCTTTATCATATTCAGAGCGTGATCCTTCATGCGGGGAATATCGATCAGTGGCTTCACATGTTCGTCCTGACCAATTTTAATCGTGAGCTTTGATATTCCCGACGCATAATCCCCAATGCGCTCAAGCTCTGTAATGATATAGAGCATCGATACCAGCTCCCTCAAATCTGAGGCGACCGGCTGCTGGGTGGCAATAAGGGCGATGCACCTCTCTTCAATCTCCCACCGAATGGCGTTAATACGCGTATCGTCTTTGCGAACATTCTTCGCCTTTTCGATATCTTTTTCCACCAAAGCAGTGATGGAATGGTCCACTGCAACAATGACCATATCCGACATAACCGTCACTTTTCTCTGAAGTTCTTTTAAATTTTCCTGTATGGTCGTTGTCATAGATCCCTGATTTTTTTCTTCCGTTCTTAAACAATTGGCCGGTAACGGATTCTATCCAAACCGACCTGTAATATAGTCTTCCGTTTGCTTCTTTTTTGGAGTCGTAAATAGGCCTTCTGTTTCTCCCACTTCAATGAGGTCTCCAACATAGAAAAAGGCGGTTCTGTCTGAGACACGGGCTGCCTGCTGCATGTTGTGAGTGATGATGATTATTGTGACGTCATCTTTCAAAACCTGGATCAGCTCCTCAATTCGCTGTGTTGCCTGTGGATCGAGTGAGCTTGTGGGCTCATCCATCAACAAAATTTCCGGTTCAACGGCAAGTGCGCGCGCGATGGATAGCCGCTGCTGCTGACCACCTGAAAGGCTTACGGCCGCTGTGTTCAGCCTGTCTTTTACTTCATTAAAGAGTGCGGCCTGGGTTAAAGCTTTTTCGCACACCTCATTTAACACTGTTTTGTCTTTGATGCCAACCAGTTTAAGTCCTGCGACAACATTATCGAAGATCGACATGGTTGGAAATGGTGTTGGCTTCTGAAACACCATCCCGATTTTTCGCCGAACATTTACCGGGTTCACATCTTCATCGTAGATATTCTTGTTTTCAAACAGAACCTCCCCTTCCACTTTTGCCTCCCTGGTCAAGTCGTGCATTCTGTTTAATGCGCGCAGATAGGTGGTCTTTCCGCAACCGGAGGGACCAATCAAAGCCGTTACCGAATGCTCCTCCATCGAAAGTGATATGTCTTTCACTCCGTATACGTCACCGTATTTTACGCTTAGATTTTTTGTCTCCAGTTTAATACTCATAGCAGATGCCAATAAAATCGATTTAAATTAATTTACAGTCACTCAGCTTTTGCTAGCATTAATATGTCATTTTATCACGGGTCAGGAATCGCGCAAAAGCAAACGTACAGATCACCAGCACCAGAAGCACAATGGCCGCAGCCCACCCCATGCTGTGCCACTGTTCATACGGGCTAATTGCCAGGCTGTAGAGCCGCTGCGGCAGGGTGTCTACCGGACTAAAGATGAATCCGAGAAAACTGTTGGGCAGGTAGTTATCCCCAAAAGATGTAAACAGCAGAGGCGCTGCTTCACCGGCAGCACGAGCAAACGCAAGCAGCACACCGGTTACAAGTCCGGTTTTAGCGGCCGGCATGATGGTGGAAAGGACCACACGCCACCGCGGAAGGCCAAGCGCCAGGCCCACCTCCCTGATCGTCCAAGGGATGGACTGCAGGGCACTTTCGGTTGTCCGGGCAATTATCGGGATCATCACAAAACTGAGGGCAACTCCGCCCGCCAATCCCGAGAAGGTGCCCATCGGCTTCACAATCAGCACAAACGCAAACAGACCTTTCAGAATAGCCGGCATTCCGTTGAGCGTATCATTCATGATCCGCAGACTTGGGTTGAGAGCGTGCTCCGGGTATTCAGAAAGCATCATACCGGCGCCAATTCCTATGGGAATGGCAATGATGAGCGCAAGAGTATCCACAACGATGGTTCCAAGTATCGTGTGCACTAGACCGGTTGCCTGGCCCTGGATAGCCCGGGCGGGAGACCCTAATTCTTCGGTAAAAAATTCGTAGTTCAGCGCGCTGAATCCTTCAACAACAACATGAAAGATGATGATCAGCAGAGGGGTCAGCACTAGCAGAGTTATAAAACCAAGAATTCCAACCATCCACCGGTCCTGCAGCTGTCGTCTTTTTAAGCTTTTCATACTACCTGTCCTCCGCCAATCGAGAGCTTACGCTGGATGTATGAAGCCGTGAGGTTTACGACAAGCGCAATTAAGAAAAGGACGAACCCGATCGCCATTAAACTCGATAAGTGCAGGGTTTCGACAGCCTCCCGAAACTCGTTGACAATAACAGAGGGCATCGTTGCACCGGCGCCAAATATAGAAAACGGCAGCGTATTTTTATTACCGATGAGCATCGCAACCGCCATTGTCTCACCAATAGCCCGGCCAAGAGAGAGAATGGCTCCGGCCATGATTCCTCCTCTTGCATAGGGAATGACGGCCATTCGAATTACCTCCCAGCGCGTGGAGCCAAGTGCCCACGACGCCTCCCTCTGATCTTTTGGCACAGCTTTGATGGCGTCTTTGGCAAGTGCTGTGGTATAGGGGACAATCATAAGCGCAAGAACGATTGTAGCCGTTGCCATACCGTAGCCCATCGGGTTTCCCAGGATCGGTAAAAGACTCGGATAGTTCGCTTCAGCCCACATAGTGATCGGCATATAGATCGTTTCCCTGAGCCAGGGGGCGAGAAAGAAGATTCCCCATATACCGATGACAACGCTCGGAATCGCGGCTATCAGCTTAATCAGGTTGTCTATGATTTCCGACAGCCAGCCTGCGGCATATTCAGCGGAAAAGATGGCGACCGCTACGGCGGGAAAAAAAGAGATGGCGAGTGCCAGAGTGCTGGTCACAATGGTTCCGAAAATAAACGGCCACGCCCCGAACAGCAGCTGAACAGCGGGATCCCACGTTGTGCCCGAAATAAAATCGAAGAACCCAAACTCGCCAAGGGCAAGCCTTCCTTCATCAAAGAGAACCCACGCCATACCCAGGGTAAGGAGTATTATGGCGATCCCCAACCCAACAACGATGGTTGAAAATATTCTATCACCCAGCCATTGATAAAGAATATTAGACCTCTTTTTGTCAAGGATCCCGGCACCGGCAGCTTCAGGTTTTTCAGACTTCATAAAGATAAATTTTGCAGCCAAATTCGATATAAACGCGCTTTTACAGCATCAGAAATCACAGAGAGATGATCTGAAATCTATTTTAAATCATCTCTTTTTCTTCGAGCATCTGAAGGCCGATCTCTTCCCCTTCCCACTTTATCTGACGTATCATCGCGATATTTTTTTCCAGTGCAGTTTGCGGGATTTTGGCAAACCCAAGTGATTCTGATATCTCCTGTCCCTCTGTTATACTCCAGATGATAAAATCGATGAGCTCCTGAGCCTGTCTGCGATTGCTGATCGCGTTATTTTGATCCAGGTTTTCATACACAAGCATCCAGGCAAACCCGGCAATCGGATAGCCGTTTTCAGCCGGAGTATTTGTGAACAAAATCCGGGTGTCGTCGGGCAGTTCAATATTTGCCGCTTCCGTTGTTGCAGCAAAGCTCGGCTCAATTATATTTCCTGAGCTGTTCATTACGTAGCCGTAAGACATGTTGTTCAGAATTGCGTAAGAGAGGCTGTTGTACCCGATAGCCCCGGGTGTGTTTTGCACGGCGCCGGCAACTCCTTCATTCCCGTTTCCGCCAATTCCAACGGGCCAGTTTACGCTTGTGGCAAAACCGACCCGCTCTCTCCAATCGTCCGATACACGGGTTAGAAAACTGGTCCACACATTTGTGGTACCCGATCCATCCGAGCGGTGCACAACGGTGATGGAGCGATCCGGCAGTTCCAGACCGGGATTCAATTCTGCAATCTTGGGATCATTCCATCGGGTAATATTTCCAAGGTAAATATCGACCAGCAGTTCACCGCTAAACACGATTCCCTTCTCTATTCCGGGCAGATTATAGGTGGGCACAACATCCGCGAGCGTAATCGGAAGATTAAATGCTTTCCCGCCGGTAGAGCGTTCAATATTGTTTATCACTTCGTCTGAAAGAAACGCTTCGCTCATACCGAACATCACCGTCTGCTCCATAAACTGGCGAATTCCACCGCCCGAACCGATCGACTGATAATTAACCGTCACTCTCCGGTTGGTAAGCCCCCGGTACTCGTCGGCCATAGCTGTGATAAGCGGTGCCGGAAACGTGGCGCCGGCCCCTAAAATATTTACCCTGTCCTGCGACGGGACACGATCTCCGTCACCACCGCATGAAAGCATCAGAATTGAGAAAATAGAGAGAAGAAAAAGTGTGCGGATTGAGGCCATATTCGTCAGTGTTTCGGGTAGGAAATTGAAAATCTGTTTTTTTTGATTTTCTTATTTCAACCTAACCAGAATCTATTACCAAACTATTAACGAACTGTTACCTTACTATTTCTGACAATCTGATTTGACCTCCAATCACCATCGCCCCGGATCCATTCCAAGAAATTCCGAAAGCATCCTGTAGAGCTTGGAATACTTGATCTCGAGGTCCCGGGGTGATTCAATGAACGCCTCCATCACCACCGCAAAACACTCAGCCGGATTTGTAGCCCCGTAGAGATCCAGCACGCCCCCTTTTCTGCCAAAGCGCACATTTTTGATAAGCTGGCGATAGGTTTTTGCCAGCTCCTCCGTCCACTCATCGCCCTCGTTTAACACTTCTCCCTCTATACTGATCGCTGCAGAAAGTCCGTACTGAAGATCCAGCTGATGTGCAAACTCATGGACGACCAGGTTTTGATTATTGGAGCCCGACTGTGTGGTTTCTAAAATATCGGCCCAGGAAAGCACAATACTTCCGGTATCCCACGATTCTCCCTGTCGTCGTTCATTCCCCTCGGTTACAATTCCACCCGGATTCTCGTCATACACCGGGGCTACATAGTCATCCGGGTAGACCAGGATCGACTGAAGGTCGGGGTAATAGTCAGACGGCTCTTCCAGGATCAGCAGGCAGGCGTTGGCTGAGATCACCACGCGCATTTCATCGGTAAGATCCAGGCCGCCGCACCCTTCAAAAATCTTTTCGTCCATGAAAACCTTCATTCGATCCACAAGTTTCTCCTTTTGATCACTGTTTAAGCGACGGTAAAACCGAACGTTTTCACTTAAACGTTTTCTGTATCGCTCGGGAAACTCGCTCTTTTTTGAGAAGTAGTGTTTTATGAATCTGAATAGTGGCATCCCTGAAATTAAGGATAAAAAACCGGGAAACATGAGCTGATTTTAGCTCGCAGCTAAC
>CAZKIZ010000243.1:0-5654 GCA_964552935.1 uncultured Rhodohalobacter sp.
CATCATTGTAGTCAGATCCATTACGTGAACTCCCACAACTGTATTTCCAAAGCGCATCTGGGTGCCGGCGTCCAGCGAGTAGCCCCAGGCGTCGGCAAACGGCCCCAGCCGGTGGTTGATGATTTTGGCATTCACCCCCCAGGAAAGACGCTCATTAGCCCGCGTGGCGTAGGATAGCATAAAGGCCATATCGGCCACGCTGAACTCCTCAATATGATCCTGAACATTTTCCCGCGGCAGGTTTCGTTCGCGATCCCAGGCGTTTAGCGTATTGGCGATATTATCCACTCCCTGGCGGAAGATGCTTAGTGCTATGGTTGCGTCAGAATCTTTCAGCGGATAGGCAATCGCTCCGTAATCGTAGCTTACAATTCCGGCAAAGCGCTCGGAGTGCATGTAGGCGATATCAATTTTTTCCACGCTTGCCAACCCTGCCGGATTCCAGTAGGCTGCCGTTACGTCGTTGGTGATAGCCGCATGCGCACTTCCCATGCCCAGAGCCCGGGCCCCGGCCCCGACCGACATAAAATCACCACCATACTTTGCGTTGGTAAACGACTGTGCAGCAGCATCGGAGATGCAAAACAGTACGGCTATGGAAATGAGTAGAAAATGCTTCACAAAAGATAATTTAATTCAGTGCTGTGAATATATGCTTTCTTATCGGCAGATAACAAACGAACGATAAAACATGTGGAATCATATACCGGCATCTTAAATGTTACAATATCTCTCTGGTTATCACTTTTCTGCAATCACCTTTCGCTTTATTCAGGTGTATGAGTTTGGTTTGGGCAAAATTAAGAAGAATCGAGGCTTGTTGAGAAAGGGACTGATGGTTTTACCAACTTCGGTATGGAACTTTAGAATGTTCAATTCCCGACGAAATATCTAAATATCGAGTTAACAAATACTGAGCTGCAAGAAGTGCTTCAGCGTTTGGTTGAGGGTTTGGACCAACCATTAATTTTAATGTTGAGTCTTTAAAGCCCGTTAAATTAGGGTTCTTACCCTCAAGAAGTGGGAATTCAAAATATGGGACGACTCCACTTCTTCCGGTTCTAAAATTTATATGTTTGTCTGATTCAACCACAGCAGGTGATATCAATCTCCATTCCTGTTCTTGTTCGAAGGCTTTATTTTTAATTACTCCACCAACTTGAGCAATATAGAGTTGAAACCTCAAAGCTATATTGTTAATGAGGTTTGAAATATTTTTAGGTTGAACGGTTGCAGCTGTTTTTCGATGCTCTTCCAAAAATGATGTAATAACCTCTTTGATGATATTCTTAGCCTTGTCTTCATCGTAAATACACTTAACAAAATACCATCCATTTTCCTGAGCTACTGCTGAAAGTTGCGTCGAAGGAATTCCCAGTGCATATCCTCCGGTTGAGGGGCAGTAAGCTCTCCATTGAGAAAGTGAATCCTCATCCTCAGAAAATGAACAGACATAATAACGGCTAGCAGCAGTACCTGCTTTTTCCCTCATTTCAATCAAAAGATCTCTTTCATCATTGTAATCATCACTTTCGATCATTTCTGATAAGATTATTGATGCCGTATCAGAAGCTTCAACAAGCTCATTAAAATCATTTAGATACCGTATGTTTGTCGCCCATATTTTTCTGGACTTGATGATCCCGATCAGCCCATCAGGTGAGGTGTAATGAAATAATCTTGGTGGTGGCTTGTGCTTGAACCTTTTACTAAGGGATTCAGACCTTGTTTTCATTTCCCTTGAATTGTTATTAGTCTAACTGATGCGTTCGTTAAGAAATTGTGTTTTAGGCATTGCGCGCATTATATATCTGAACTTTCCTCTTCATTTTTTTCACAGCTTCCTTTTTATTTGGCGCAATTACATCAAAGAGTAAGTTTTCTTCAACTTGTTCAGACGTAAAAGAGTCTGGGTGGATATGGCGAAAAAAAAGCTGCTGTTTCGAATACTCGAGCACTACTATATCATCGAGTTCCATAACTCTCAAAGTGTACCCATCAAGTTCCGATGGTAACTCTTGACTTTCACTAACGGTTTGGTTTTCCATGGCTTCATAAAATTAATTCTATGAATAATTAAACTGATTAAATCAGTTTAAACAAGCAAAAAGGTAAGAAAATTGTCTTTTTCCATTAAAACTTCAGCAGCGGCTACTATCAAACCAGATAGTCGGGAGCAGGTACATTAGTTGAATTTCTTTGCTGCGTTAAGAGTCTGACTATTCGGGATTCGGATTTTACCTCTCACTCCATTCAGGTGTCGGAAACCACGGTTCGGTTTCAGCGAGGTCATCGGGCCATACCACCACTTTTTCACCGTCCTGCCACTGGATAAAGAGTCCGCGGTTGGCGGTTTGATATCCGCGCTCATCCACGGCAAAGTCACTAAACACGGTGGTGGTTTCGAGGTTCAGAAGCTCATCACGGATGGCGCCGGAGTCAAGTGTTCCGGCCAGTTCAATCGCCTCTATAAAAAGCTGACAGCTTCCGTACGCTCCCGCAGCATGAAAACTTGGCTGACGGCCAAACTCCTGCTCGTAGGATTGTGTAAATTCTTCAATTCCCGGGTTCGGAAGTCCCGGTTCCCAAGCGGAAAGCCCGTATGCATAATCGGCCAGACCACCCAGCTCATCCCGAAACTCCGTCACTGCACCCGATGTGCCAAACATTTGTACGTTCACATCCATCTCTTCCATCTGACGAACCACGGCAATAAAGTCACTGAGGGCCGACGCCGCCATTCCCAAAACCTGTACGTTTTCATTACGAACTCTTTCCAGCAGCTCACTGAAATCTTCCGTTCCGGATGGGTAGGCCTCCTCAAAAATCACTTTCATTCCGTTTTCGCGAGCCAGCTCCGCAGCACCCGACCCTGCCGCCCGCGGAAAAAGCTGATCTTCCATAATGACCGCCACCCTGTCTAATTCGTTCTCATCCGCCATATCGATCAGTCCCGCAAGAAAGAGTTCAGCCGGCGGCAGTACCATAAAGAGATATTCCCTGCCCTGCTCCCAGATAGAGCTTGTTGCCGCCAGCGGCGACACGTGAACCATCTGATGGCGCTCGGTTACCGGCGCCACAGCTTCGGTCAGCGTTGATCCGTAGGGGCCCATCACCAGGTCAACGCCATCTTCAGTAATTAACTGCTCATACAGATTAATCGCCCGTTCGGTGCTCGATTCATCATCATAAATCAGGAATTCGATATCTCGCCCAAGCAGGCCGCCGCGCTCGTTGATGTGCATTTCACAAAGCCTGTAACCGTCACGCGCCGGAATCCCCTGGGTAGAGTAGGAGCCGGTCTCCGACATGGTTGCCCCGATGACGATTGGGTCCTGTTCCTGGTCGCAACCTGTAACAATCAAAAATGACAGAGCTGATATAAAGAGTAGTGGTAAAGCGAGCGGATTAGATAGTGGGCTGGATTTCATCTGATTCGGGATTAATTTAACGTGGAGACTCGATAGCGGATTACTGGTGTCGCACTGAAAAGCCGGCCATCAAATACAGTATTGTTGAGAAAGTGCTAACAAAGAAGGCTGAGCTGTACGAAGAGAATATGTTTAATTATTACTCAAATCGAAAACGTAAAGACCTGAGTTCAATTCTTAAATATGACGGCTATCATAAAATCAGTCCAACAAGGGCGTCATCTCGTATCCCGAAGGCATTCGGGACGTGATCTACTGTCCTTAACAAAGGCAGGAGATGCCGGATCTAAGTCCGGCATGACATAATTGTTGACTAATTAGTTTAACTAAAGCCCTTGTTGAACTGATTTTGCCATTTTTTAATTGAACTCAGGTTTAAGAATGAAGCGTAGTTTGAACCCCGCATTGCGCTCCGTTAAAACCACGGTGCTTGTACGGGGCTTTATGTTTCGCGCAGGGGTGAAATCGGATGTACACTGGGGGGATAGGTGGTACAGTACCTCTGCTTGAAGATGTTGAGAGTCCTGAATGGTTCATTTTCCTACAATTCGAACGTAGAAAACTACGATTCTGAAGAGTCGTGGTTTTGCAAAAAGGTGAGGCTTTCCGCCAGCTTATCAGCAATTTGACTCCATTCACCCTTGCTCCTAAACCAATATTTTTGGTTTACCTCAATCTCAATTCCAAGATAATTCTCTTCAGAAAACTCTCTTCGAAGACCGGTGGTGAGGCCGTCATCTTTACCAAGGTAGGGACGGTTCATCCGGATTTTGAATTCCGGGCGAGAAGCTTCAAGTTCTTTTTTCCATTTCACACAAAACCGTTTCTCTTCATTCCTTTTAGGATCGTAAAGCAGGCCGATATCCAGGTCGCGTTCTTTTTGTTTCCAGACCGGGGTAAACGTGTGAATACCGATGTGAATCACCTGTTTGCCTGATGACGCTGCACTCCGGATCTCCTGCTTGATATGGTCTCTGTGGGGCGACCAGAAGGAGTTGATCAGCTTATTTCTCTCACTGTCTGAAAGGTGTTCCGTATATTCTGAAAAAAGCTGCCTGTGATGAAGCGATCGGTTCGGTTCAACAAGCATGCGGCTCCAGGGATGTACAAACAGTTTCACACCAAGCCTCTCTGCAATCGTTTTTGCAAGCTGAATGGCACCCGGATCCCAGCCGCGGTGCGTTTCCAAAACATCACCGGCCCCTTCAAAAAGATGGCGCCACTCTTCAGGGAGTTTGTTCGAAGCGTGTTCGCATGTGATGATAGGGTGGGCTTGTTTATTAAACATGGTTTAAATTACTGTGCGTCCATTAGACTTACTGAAGGCGTTTTTCCCAATAATCTGGTTTTCGTTTCAAATGCATAATGGCAAAAACCATTATCAATTCATCATGGTAAATTTTATACACAATTGCGTAGGGAAAGCGATTCAGAAATACACGTTTTGTCTCATGTAGGTATGGATGGCCTGCATTTGGAAATCTAATCAGGTGCTGAACAGCATTATCAAATTCTTGAATAAAATCGTAGGAAAGCGATTTGTCATGTTGTTTATAGTGATCGACAATGCCGTAAAACTCGGTCTCAGCTGCATCGTCAAGTTCAAAGGCCATTTTACCCATCAGTCAAGAAGTGCCCGGGCATTTTTCTTCACTTCACTCCAGGGCTTCACAGAACTTTCACCTTGCTCGTACTGGTCAATACGCTTTCTAAGTTCATCTGACCAGGATTTCTCCGACTCAATTACTTTTTCTGGCTGAAGGCTGTCTATAAGCATGTGTGCCAGTTCTGCTCTTTCATGGCTGGAAAGTTTAAGTGCCTGCTGCTTTATTTTTTCTTTGGTCATAGTTCCCTTCCTTAGTAAACAGTTGAAGTATGGTAATAAACTCCAAAAAAGTAAAATAATTTTATTGTCTTGAGCTGTAGATAGCGAATTGAAGTGAGACGGTGCCACGATTTATGTCAAAGTACTTTAGCAGAATTCCTCTTCTTCATATAGTGCATTTAATGCCGCAAAAGTAATCGATCACCCAACAAACATCTCCCCATTTTCAAGGCAGTCACAGAGATTTTCATACACCGGCTTAAGGTCACCCTTTGTGAAATTTTCAGGCAGTGCATGTAAGATTCGTCTCGCCAGCGGACCATGTTCGAAGATAATCTTAAGCGCCTGATCAGAATCCCCATCGATGGAGCCGGAGCTTTTTACCTGATCGTAAAGAT
>CAZKIZ010000244.1:0-5636 GCA_964552935.1 uncultured Rhodohalobacter sp.
TCGCGTGCCGGTAACCTGATCTGATCCGCAGGTTTGTAGCTTCCTGATTTGGTTAAAATTCCCGTCGGCTGATAATGAATTACATCATCAGAAGAGCCGGTAGCAAACATCATAGATATAATTATAAATGCGTCATCCGGAAGGACATAAAAAGTTTCCGGCATGCTTTGGCCGGTATTTCCTAAAGTGAGAGTTTCGACAGGGTCGCCGGTTTCAGGATCAAACGCCGTGATTCGGTTCAGGTTTCGGTCGAGTGCGTAAAGGAATTCACCATCCGTATCGATCTGCACCAGGGAACGGAACTCTCCGGGGCCTTCCCCGTCTCGACCAAATGAGTGAATATAATTTCCACTGCTATCAAAACGGTGAATTGTGGATTGATCCTCGTCAGCAATATAAACTCCGCCATTTCTGTCTGATACTACACCCGAAAACTGGCCGATCAGCAAGTCATCATCCGAAAATGTAACCGGGTTTGATATCCGGATTTCTCGGGGCTGAACCTCACCCGGAAACTGAATCTCAGTCAGGTTCGAAAGTGTATCGAGCTCTGAGGCGAGCGACCGGTTCTGAGCATGAAGTTCAGGCTGTCCAATAGAAAACAGAAGAATGATGATGAAAAGCACTGATTTACTCATGATGATACCATTTTGGTTTGATTCCGGTTATTCCATCCGCATGCGATAGCGTTTAAGCTCATGAATTCCCTCTTCATAGATGTTAAGATACAGATCATCATTCCCAACATGCCACAAGGTTCCCTTGTCGCTGAATTGCGTTTTGGCAAGAAGATCACCATCCTGAGAGACCACCCACCACTCCTGTTCATCCGGAGGATCGATATTCATTTCGATCCATAAATGTCCGTTTTTATCGACATGGAAATTGATCCAAAACGGCCAGAAATCGGGTACTCTGTCTGCATCCCTCACTGCAGAAGCAAGGTCGATCATGGGGTGAGATTTTTCTATTAACCGGTCAATGTGTTCCCTGGTAAGTTTTACAGGCTCAGTTTCCAGATAGATAGATTGCCTCAAGTCTCCGTTCATATCGTAGATGTAAAAAATGGGCTCTGCAGCGTAGGAGTGCACAAAACCTCCGCCCGGGAGCAGCGCAATCTCTGATTTTGCAGTGAAGGAGGTCGGAGATCTGCGAGAAACACCACCCGAACTACTTTCGAGTGCATCCCCGGCTGGATACCGGATCAGGCGATCATCCATCAACCTGCCGGAAACTGTGTACCGATGCAGTGAAATACTGTCCGGTTCAAGACGCGTACTATACTGAGGAATACCTATAAATGTGGTGTCTGATTCTGCCAGTACCTGATGAATGGGTGCAAACAGTGCCATTTCAATTTCTCTTTCGAGCGTGCCGGACTGCATCAGATCACCGGTATGCCTGTTGAAGACGTGAACCAGCTGTGAAAAAAGATCCAGCATAATTACCGCATCTCCCGAAATTGAGCTGCTTTCAAGATATTCAAACTCACCCGGTCCGCGACCCTTACCGCCAAAAGAGCGAATGTAATCACCTTCGGGCGAATATTGATGGAGTTTTGTAACCCTATTATCCTGCCAGTAGATGTTGCCATCATCATCCGTCATAATAGCATACAGGAGCTGGATATGAGGTTCGTCAAGCTGGTTGATGCTCACCTCGTAATACAGCTCAATGGACCGGGAAGGTAGCGAACCATCCACAAAAACGGAGCCTTTATCCGGATTAGCTTTTTGCCCCTCCCTTTCACCATTGAGGCTGCAAGAAAACAAAAACAGGCAGATAATTCCATAAACGAGCGCCGCGGTTCTTAACCTAATTCGTGTGATCATATCAAATCAAATGCACATTTCATGATAATCGGCAGATCGGTTTCACAAGCGTAGACTTATCCGTTCTGTACACGTGCAACTGTCCGATCCCGGGGCCACTCAAATTCTGCAAGGTCACTTAAAAATCCAATACGGTTTCGATTAGATGAATAGCCGGGCTTCTCAGTTCCGCAGCCAGACTGAGCTCACTGAATGTAGTAGACTGAATCCATGAATGCAATAATACGATCTTAGTTGGATACACCGATCACACGCCCGGGATATGGATCATGCCTACGGCATTCCCGGATTCATTGCGCCTACCCACTTCCCCGGGTTCGCCTTCGGCGCTCCTGCGGAGGAAACCCGGGGTTATCAGATCAGACATGCCTAACGGCATTGGAGGCTGACCACTGTTGAAAAGGAAGTGATGATTCAGATTCCATGTCTTTGAGTTAACTTTGATTGCGCCTGCCAGTCATTCTGCAGCCAAAACCCAGTGCCGTTAGGCACGATCGCATATGATAACACCGGATTTTAATCCGGTGGCAGGGCGAATGACCTCAACCGAACGAGTGCCAATAGGCACGGCCCATCTCTTTTGGGGCCCGATGTTCATTCAAGACTACAAGCCTTATCAAAGTATGAAACATGCCTGCGGCGCTCCATCGGAGAAAACCCGGGGTTATCAGAAAATTTCACACATCAAACTGGTTTTTTCGGCTCAAATATCTTTATTTAAATTTTAACTTAGATCTATAACAAAATTAAGAGGAAGAGAGCCATGCCTAATACCTATTATCAAAACTACGCACATACTGTATTTCCGGTAAAGTACCGTAAAGCCGTAATCCATCCCGATTGGCAAAGTAAACTTTTTGGTGTGATGGGAAACCTGATTAATGAAACCAGCTCAAAAACTGTCATTGTTAACGGTGTCGAAGATCATGTTCACTGTTTATTTGGATTCAGACCTGCAGCTTCAATATCCGAGGTGATGAAGAGCGTAAAAGCAAGATCATCCAAATGGATAAACGATAATAACTTGTTGACACACCGGTTTGAGTGGCAAAAAGGATTTGGGTGTTTTACATGCGGATACTCACAGCTTGATCGTATTTACAAGTATATCCTAAACCAAGAAGAGCATCATAAAAAAATGACGTTTAGAGAAGAATATTTGATGTTTTTAAAAAAGTTTGAGATCGACTATGATGAGCGATATATCTTTCACGATTTGATTTAGATGTGGCTTCTACTTTGTTCAGATGCACTGGCGAAGTCCGTTTGAACCATGCCTACGGCATTCACTGAGCGCATCATGCATTCGATCCCCGGGTTCGCCTTCGGCGCTCCTGCGGAGGAAACCCGGGGTTATCAGATCAGACATGCCTAACGGCATTGGATTAGAACGCATGAGGATAGATTATGAAGAGCACTTATAAAATCTTCGCTTATAACTTGCAATCCTCGTCCAGTTCGATCCAGTGCCGCTAGACGCGTCCATATATTATAACACCGGATTTCATCCAGGTGGATTCCGGTGGCGGGACGAAAGACTGCCAGTTATCTACCGCACCGTCGTTGTTTCATTCACCCAGGCGTAGCAGGCACTCAGGTCACCGTTGATTTGAAATGTCTGACCCTCTTCCCAGTCACTGAAAAACTTATCTTCGGAGCTTGGCATTGCACCTTCATAGGATTCAGCACGGTTATCAGCGGTTGATGCAAGTGATGAGTCAGCCGCTTTGGCTTTATCAAGATAGTCGAGTACCAGCCAGTATACGGCACGATCTTCTCTGTCAAGCGTGCCCCCACCGGTGCAGTCGGATATCGTATTGGCATAAATAGATGATATCCTCATATACGCCTCACCATAATTCGCATCAATATCGATTGCTTGATTCGCATAGTTCCGGGCCTGTTCAAAATTATCCAGCTGCTGGTGTGCTTCGGCAATTTCGAGGGCAATCACTTTTTGTTCATCTGCATCTTCTGTCAGAGCCATCGCCTCATCGAGGTAGTTTACCGCCTCACTATAATTACCCTCTGACAGATAGATATCCGCAAGCGCCCGCGTATTTTCCAGGTTTGGATTGATCTGATAGAGTTCATTTGCAGTTTCAGTTGCCTTATCGCCCTGCCCTGTTTCTCCATAAAGATCCACCAGGTTCAGCAGCATCTCTTCTCTTTCATCTCCTTCCGCATCCGCTAACCTGGATTCGATAAATTCGATTCTCTCTTCCGGATTTTCAAACAACCCATCTCTTACTTCGGCAATAGCGTCCAGCAGTTCAGGACCGGCATACGGCTCAACCTGGTCAATCATCTCGAAAGCTTCATCCCGCTGGCCATTATTCGCCAGCTCCGTTAGTACAATCCTGGCAAAAAAACCATCTCCCTCTTCGGCAAAGCGTTGGCTGTCCATTTCATAAAGCTTTTGATACGCTTCTATTGCATCATCCATTGTGGCGTCGAGATGCTCACGATTTTCGTGATAAAACCGCCCTTGCCTCAGGTACCAGCTATAGTAGTCCACTTCATCTTCTGAAAATGTTTCAAACGCTTTTTTAATGGTCATTTCAGCATTTTCGAAATACTCCTCTTTTATACTGGGATCACTCTCCTCTTCTGCCATGGCAACATAGACCGAGATCATTCTTTGAAAATGACGTTCCAGGGAAAATCCTGAGTGCCCCTCCAGTTCCCGGGGTGTGGCTTGCAGCATCCACTCTCCATATTGTATTGCAAGTTCGTGATCGTCACCTCTGTAAGCATCAACAAAGACAGAATAGGCCTGCAGCTCATTCATACCGTGCGGAGGTTCGTCCTGCGCTTCCGAAGTAAACGGAAAGATGAGAAGTGCCGTGAGAGTAAAGAATAAAAATTTCATAGCATCCTTAAATTTGGTTCCGGGTTGTGATTGCTATACTAAGATTAGATATTATTCATACAAAATAATAACTACTAAATCAGATAAATCATTCATAAACATCATCTTATGAACGCATTTACCTCATTAACATAGTGTGTATAATTGAGATATTCATCTCCTATACTTAGTGAAATAACACCCGATTGTTCCATTTTGGTTTATAGCCGGCCGCTTAATGCAGTGTATAACCACAAAATTCTACTTGGTTTGCACTCAGGCCACTATGAGAGGTTAGCCTTATTTTGAAATTTCTTCACTTTACTTTGTGACTCACTGTGCTATCCTTCGAGTTCTTCGTGGTTCCTTTAAAACTTCTTACAAATTGATCTGACGATTCTCTCCAACTTTTAGTAACATCAGGCAGACTTTTCTTAAACCAAAGTGACTTATATGAAACGCTTTCTACTTCTTTTTCTCTCTTCTTTTTTGACCCTGGCGGCATTTGCCCAGGATAACGGCAACGATGATTGGGATGTAACCCAGCATCGCGCCAATTACACCGACATCAGTTTTGAAACATCCGAAGGCACCTGGATGAACCTGGATGTGAGCCCGGACGGCACTGAGATCATCTTCGATCTGCTTGGAAATATCTACACCATGCCGATCGACGGCGGCGAAGCAACCGTTCTCCGCGAAAGTCTCGCGTACGAAATTCAGCCCCGTTTCAGCCCCGATGGCTCAAAAATCTCTTTTACCAGTGATGCCGGCGGCGGCGACAACATCTGGGTAATGAACCGTGATGGCTCCGATGCCCGGCAGATCACCGACGAGAGCTTTCGCCTGCTGAACAACGCATTCTGGACTCCCGACGGCAACTACCTGGTTGCCAGAAAACACTTTACCTCTGCCCGTTCTCTGGGTGCCGGCGAAATCTGGATGTATCACAT
>CAZKIZ010000245.1:0-5626 GCA_964552935.1 uncultured Rhodohalobacter sp.
AATTCCGGGTTGTTCAGATCAGAATAGAAAACTGCGTAGGTCCCTTCTTCACCGGTAAGAATGTCTTTGAGATCCTCTTCCAGCTGATTTATTGTCGTCGGTTCAGTCGAGCAGCCAACCAGTAGGAGGTATATAAGCAGGATAAATGATCGTATCATTGTGCAGCGATTAGCTTTGATAGTTAAAACCGAACTTAAAATAAAAAAAGCCCCGGCATAAACCGGAGCTTTTTTTCATCATAACACATTGCATAAGCCTACAGTCCGGGTAAAGCAAGGAAAGGGTTATCAATCACAGTTCCCCTCTCAGATACCAAGATAGCATTTAAGTCGTGGAGAATGGTTATTTCGGTGGTGGTTACAGATGGATTTTCAGGATCGTCAGGCTCTCCTCCAATATAGGGAGAGGCGGGCTCGTAGAGGTCAAGTCCATTTCCTGACGGTATGTATGAGGGAACGTAGGTTCGTGAACCGAGAGATTCGCGTGTTACACTTACGTTGGAATCAATTTCTCTGAGCATGAAGTTAACTCGTATCCCAAGATCATGGAGTCTCCGTCCTTCAAGGAACAGAATTTCCTGTCTTAAATTGTAGAGAAGGTAGATTAATTCATCTGCAGTTGTTGCGTCATCAACATCTTGCTGAGTGAAAGATGTGGACGAAATTTGTGGAGTTTCGATGATTCCGGGTCTTGTTAAAACTAATCCTGATCTTGCAGGAGCATTTGGCCCCGCTTTTACTTCAAACAAGCTATGTCTTGGCCTGGCTTGTAGTTGATTGTTTAAGCGTTGATCATCTTCATCAAATTCAACAAAAGTACGGCCGGCAGCTTCATTAGTGGCTAAAGAAATGGCGTCATTTAGATGGGTTCTTGCGCTACCTAAATCCGGTGTTCCTGACAAGGCTGCTTCAGCGAGAATCAAATACATTTCTTCGGCTTTAGCTACGGGAATCGCGGAGGATCGTGTTGGATATTTTGGATCCAAAAAATCGAGCCGTGGCAAGGGTTGTAGTTCCTTCAGCGCACGTGCAACTAAAAACGCCTGTGCAGGATTTGAAAGGTTATCATCAAAAGGCTGGGTAAATAGAAACTCAGGATCCGCAGAAATAACGCTTTGAGCAAACTGCGCTGCCTCCGAGCTATTGCCTAATGCCCGGTGCGTACGTGCAAGAGCAGCCCGAACAGCATTTGCTAATTCTCCGGACGATACCAAAGATAATGATTCATTGAAGTCCTCAGCTGCTCGTACAAGCAGGGTTTGAGCTGAAACCGGGGTCCCCTCTCTTTCTAAAAGAGCAGAAACAAAGTTCTCTCCCTGAAATAAATTACCCATGCCGCGATAGTAATAGGTACGGGCAATATCTGCATCCGTTGCTGTATCGTCGCCGGGAATGATGTCATTGATTACAAATGTAGCCAATGCTCTTAATTCCGAGGAATTCCAGTATGCACCGGTTGCAGCGCCTGTGCCGTTTGTGGCTCCAACGTCAACTGTCAATTCTCCGGGCTCATCAAACGTAGAGCTGATACCTGTTCCATTCACAGAATAGTTGTCGCTTACAGTTTCTGTAACCACTACGATGGAGCCAAGAGCTCTGGCGAACTGAGCCTCAAGCCCCGGCATTAAAGCCTTCACGGGCTCATTCGCCGTGGCAAGGTCTTCGTCGGTAGTTTGTGGGTTTGTTACTTCAGTTGGGTCCAGGAAATCACAGGATGTAAGCAGGCCAACAGTTAAAAATAAAATGAATACCGTTCGTAAATAAGATGTTGTTATAAGATTTTTCATAGGAAAAAATTTATTTATTCAGGGATCTTTAAAATGTTAGGGTAACACCAAGTCTGAACTGCCGGGGTGCTGGCAGTGTAATACTTTGAGCGCCACCAAGCTGTATATTTTGCCCTCCGGAGTTAACACCAGACATCTCAGGATCAAGTAAATCTGTTTTCGACCAGATGTACAGATTTCTTCCTGTCGCAAAAACGGAAGCATTTATCAGGCCAAAGCTACTTTTAAATGCTTCAGGCAGCTCATATCTGATTGATACTTCCCGTAGCTTGAAAAAATCACCCGGTTCCATTAAAGAAAATCTGGAGGTGTTTGGGTTGAATTCACCTATTTCTTCGCCATCGGTGTTAAAGCGAGCAGGGAAATCCGTTCTTTCAATATTATTGAACCATGACCACCAGCCTCCGTAGTCAAACACTTCAAAATCATAAGCGAAATCAGCATTTGCTGTTAGTGTGAATACATTAAATAACCGGGCATCAAATCCGAATCCGCCGCTCTTAAGTGGATATGGTGTCTTTCCTGTAAAAAGGGTTTCGGATGCATCAAGTAACCCATCCCCGTTTGAATCAACAGGAGTTGTGACCTCCCAGGCACCTACCGGTCTGCCTTCTGCTACTCTCTGGCTTGTCGTGCCGGCAGTAAAGTCAGGAGCTCCTCCCATGTCAGTCACTTCATTCTCGAAAACGGCATAATTCGCATTAAGAGAAAAGTCCAGATTTCGCGTGCGAATCACATTTGCCCTCAGCCCCAATTCTATACCAGTATTTTCGATAGTACCCACATTTCTTAGCTGAGAGCCTCTGCCGGTGGATGGTGGTTCAGGCACGAAGAAAAGGGCGTCTTCCGTTACAGCATTATACCATGTGAAGTTAAGGCCTGCTCTTTCGTTTAAAAATCCGGCATCAAATCCAAGCTCAAAGGTATTTGTTCGTTCAACAGTCAATTCATCATTCCCGGGGTTTGAGAATCGGGGTGCACTTTGGTCCCGAAATGATGTAGAAGAAAAGGTAAGATCCCTTCTGAATTCTTCAGGAAACTGCCCTGTTTCACCATAGCTGGCTCTAAGTTTCATCTGGCTCCAGTTTTCACCGAAAATGTCTCTCCAAAATTGTTCTGAAGACAATTCGTACGCAACACCTACTTTGGGGTATGCTACGAGTCCAATATCTTCGCCGAATGCACTGTTACCATCTAACCGGATCCCGCCATTGATGAAAATCCTATCAAGAAGATCGATATTCTGCTGGACGAAAAAGCCGCCATTAAAAACGGATCGCCGACTTTCATTTCCATTGATCGTTCCTGCATTGCCAAAATCATCAATACCGGGAAGCGCAAAATTCTCACCTGAACCTGAAATTGTGCTGTTATCTCTTCTGAAGCCCTGTACACCAAATGTTGTATTGCTCGAGACATCTCTGGAAAAGACGTGCGCAAAGGTTCCAACATATTCAAGAGTTAGAACAGATGCTTCCCTGTCAAATCGGTTGATAAATCCGTTATTTGTTCCATACAAACCATCACTGAAAGGGGTGTTAATTCGTCTCTGTGAGTTTGTTCGGTAATCGAGTCCAACAGTTAGTTTATTTGTGAAATTAGTTGCTGGATTGTACCCAATGGAGCCAACAACATTAAATCGGTTTACGCTTTCAGAGATTGTGCCATCTCTAAATACGTCTAAAACATCTGCAAAAGGTGTAGAGGATGAGAGGCCTGCAAAGAAGAATGCGTCCCCGACTTCAAATGCCGTCAATGGGTCAGCTATGGAGGTTCCGTTGAACAGCCTGTCAAATGAATTTTTAGTGTAGCTTCCGGAGAAGTCAACGAACAGATTTTCATCAATATTAACTCTGAAACTACCTCTCATGTTGTAAGATGTATTTGAGTTATTTATTTGTACACCTTCACCATCCTGAATTCGGCCGCTCAAGGTATAAAGCACTTCATTAGTTCCTCCTGAAATACTGCCATAATAGCTTTGAGAATACCCCGTCTGAAGTAAATTATCTTTTATAAATGAAGTGTCTCCGAAATTGGGATTCTCCTCATCCTCTACCTGGCTTGTGAATGAAAACCCGGTATCGTTTAGATATCTTGTAACGGGAGTGTCAAAACCCTGCTCTGTTCTGATCGTTATTCGCGGAGCTCCGGTAACACCACGTTTGGTGAAAATCTGAATGACGCCATTGGAAGCATCCGATCCAAACAGTGTGGACGCTGCACCACCCTTGGTCACCTCAATCCTTTCAATATCACTAATCAACAGATCGGCAATTGCACTTGTGGATTCTCCACCCAGGCTTGGGCTTGTGTTCGTTTCATTATCGACCCTTATTCCATCAATATAGATTACAGGAGTTTGACTGCCGAACGCACTTGTTATACCCCTCAAATTTATCAAGCCGCCCTGTCCTGGTTGAGCGGACTGTAAACGAATATTTCCTCCGGGAATTTGCCCTTGTAGTAGCTGATCGACTGATGTAGCGGTAGAGCCCTCTATTTGCCTTGCTCCAATTGATTCAATCGGCGAGGATAATCTCCTCCGTTCAGTAACAGCTCCCTGGCCTGTCACAACAACTTCATCAAGTTGAAGAAGATCTTCACTTAATTCAAAGTTCTGAGTAATTTCCCCGGGATTGAGAGTAATCGTGAAACGCTGAGTTCTGAATGATACAAATCTGGCTACAATTGTGGCGGTCTGTCCATTAACCTGGTTTGCAGGCACAGTAATAGAATAAGTGCCATCAATTCCAACGGCTGAACCAAGACCGGAAATTTCAGCAATTGAAACGGTTGCCCCCGGTAAAGGTTCACCATTTGTGTCGGTAACCACACCTGTTACAACAGCTTCTTGAGCATAAAGTGCAGAAGCCAGAAATGAGATTAATAGAGTTGTTATGAGCAAAAATTTAGTAGAGAATGGCATACATTAATTAGTTTCTTTGAGGTTAGGAATAAAGAATATTTCGTTAACGAATTAACGAAGTTTTACAAAAATGACAGCTCTCAAAGAAAGTAATTAGCACCTACAAAAACAAATTTAAAAATACATAAATACCGCAATAGTTAATTATTTAATATGGAAGCGTTTTTATGCTAATATTATTTAATCTTCTGTTTACTGCGGATCTTCTCGAAAAAAGAATTAAATCTTATTATCCAATTCATTATTTGATAGTTTTTTCAAACCTTATCTAATCCCGGATTTCCGGTCGATCCAAGGTGGGTGGACTCAGTAAGTTTTTGTGCCGGATTATTTTGCGATAGTTCTTCATCTCCCTCAGCAATCATTTGATAAGCCTCTCTGAAACTAATCTTTTTCTGAACCACCAGTTTATACGCCTCCTCGGCGGCAAATAGTTCTGACGTACATGAGTGCAAAAGTTCAGTTTTATTTATGTGCAGTGCATTCAGCAGTATCTGTGCGGCTTCAAGAGAGTGGCTTAGATTATCCGCAGCGCATAAAACTGGCTCTTTTGAAAGCTGCAGGTCCCGGTGGTAGCCGCTGGTAAGATTGATTGTGAGGGATTGAAGCACCGATGCATGGCCAAGCATTTGCGAATGATGCCCGCGGATCAACTCAGCAAGATCCGGATTCTTCTTTTGCGGCATGATCGATGAACCGGTACAAACAACATCGTCCAGCGTAAAGTAGGGGGTAGATTCGCTGGTGTATTGAATAATATCGGCTGCAAAACGATTGAGCACCGCTGTTATACCGCTCAAGTACTGTACAAACTGAAGTTCAACCCATCCGCGACTCAGCTGTGCCGTGGTGGAGCATATGAGCGGTTTTGCAAATCCGAGCTCTTCTGCCTCGAACTCCCGGTCGATATC
>CAZKIZ010000246.1:0-5615 GCA_964552935.1 uncultured Rhodohalobacter sp.
CCAGCTTGCGGGTGGTATCGAAGTTACTTAAAAACGAATTTGTGGATCTTTTTTTAGCCATAAAGATTTGTGATAATCCCGTCGTTCAGTACGGGTAAAATGTCGCAAATGTCAGTCTGTGAGCAGTAATCAATATCCTTATCGTCAGAGATCTCTTTAAGGCGAACGGCGTGGTTAGAGCTGTGAATAACATCAGAAATATTGTTGCGGTATTTATCGTACAAACCATACGCAACTTTAGCGCCGTCACGTGCATCGCCCGGGAGCTGCCCATTACCAATGTTGTAGATAATATTTCCTGCGAACAGAAGATCTTCAATTGCCATACGTCCGCGCCAGCCGGCACAGACAAGCACAATATCTTTCTGTTCCTGGTTCAGGGTGTGCACTACTGTTGATAAATTTAAAAAACTACCTACATAAAGCTCTGCTGAACCCACAGCTTTTTTTATTGCTTTCGTGCCGTTGGTGGTATTGAAAATCAGGGTTTTATCCTTTACAACCTCCGAAGAGTACTCAAATGGAGAGTTGCCCAGATCGTACCCTTCAATTTTGATACCATCTTTTTCACCACAAAGCAGAAGGTTGTCAGAGTCTACGCTTTGCGATATCCTGCTCGCCTCACCCATATCTTCAACTGGAATAATGCCTTTTGCACGGTTCATTAACGCTGTAATAATGGTAGAGGATGCCCTCAGTACGTCGATTACCACGACTACTTTTTTACGAAGTTCCTCTTCATGAAATGACTGAGAGGAAAAAAATACGTCTAATGTCTTTAAGTTTGCCATCAGTAGCTATCAGTTATTTTTAATAAATGGTGGCTTAGAAACGGTAGCCGGAACCAGTTCTTTTCGAATCTCAATCAGGACAGCCGATCCGGGTTCACTGTGTGGAAGACTTACATAGCCCATTCCAATACCTTTACCGAGAGTGATGGATTGTGTTCCGCTTGTGACAAATCCAATCTCTTCCTGATCGGTGTTAAACATTTTGTATCCTGATCGCGGAACCTTGCGGGGCTGATCCATCTCAAAGCCCATCAGTTTCCTCTCCAGGCCGTTCTGCTTTGCCTTCAACAGTGCATCCTTGCCGATAAAATCGCCTTTATCCAGCTTTGTCAGCCATCCCATCCGTGCCTCAAGAGGGTGGGTGTCTGCGGTGATATCATTTCCATACAGTGCAAAACCCATCTCAAGGCGGAGGGTGTCGCGTGCGCCGAGGCCGGCAGGTTCAAGGCCGTGTTCAGATCCCGCTTCAATGATTTTGTCCCAAATCGATAATGGATCACTTTTTTTAGTGTCGATGTAGAGCTCAAACCCCTTTTCTCCCGTATATCCGGTAGCAGAGATAATCACATCGCTCTGAGCCGCCACCGATCCGGTGGTAAACGAGTAAAATCCTATGCTGCTGGGGTCAAAACTAACAAGTTTTTCAAGAATCTTAATGGATTCAGGCCCCTGAAGCGCCAGCAGCGCAATTTCATCGGAGCGGTTTTCAAGCAGGGCTTCGGTACTGTTGTTTTTATTGATCCAGTTCCAGTCTTTTTCAATATTTGATGCATTTACAACAAGCATATAGTGCTCATCATCGAGCATATAGACCAGCAGATCGTCCACTATACCGCCATCTTCGTAGCACATCGCCGTATATTGAGCTTTGCCGGGGGAAAGCCGGGAAGCGTCGTTAATGGTGATTTTTTGAATCAGTTTCAGTGACTCCGGCCCGCTCACAAAAAATTCTCCCATATGAGAGACATCGAAGAGGCCTGCTTTTTCACGAACGGCCTGATGTTCCTGTTTAATTCCGGCGTATTGAACCGGCATATCAAATCCACCGAAATCGATGATCTTTGCGCCTGCTTCTTTATGTTTCGAATAGAATACTGTGCGTTGTGCCATTCTGAATTGGTGATTACGATTGACTATCAAACCGGCCGGAATAAACTAAATATGTGCCGGTAAACCGGATTCAGGTAACTCTGGTAACAGTTTTGAACCCGATTGAACAATTAAATATCTGATTACAGGCCAGTCGTTTCATTAAAACTGCAGGCCAGATTTTGGTTAACGACCAGACTTAAAAGTTAACCATTTTTATACTTAAGTAAACAGATGATATTGAACGATCACAAATCCGGACGACGCCAAAATGGATTAGTGTAGAGTTTTAGCTGCGATTGAACCAAAGTTTACCGGTAGTCGTTTATTAAGGCCCTATTATTCCTTATTTTCAATTTCATTAAATATAAGCACATAAACAGAACTGATGGCGATACGCAAAGAGCAGATTTTAACCGCATTAACGCATGTACTTCATCCCGATTATGAAAAAGATCTGATCACCCTTGGCCTCATCCAGGATTTAATTGTTCAGGAGAAATATGTAGCCTTCACCCTGGAGATGCCCGCTGAAAACAAACCGCTCGCTGCAGACCTCAAGAAAAAATGCACTGAGGCGATTCATAAATACGTTGATTCCGAAGCGGTTCTCGATATAACGGTGGGTATCAATATTTCGAAAAAACGTGAGCTTGAGGGTGGCGATGATTCTCCAGGGAATGACCAACAGCAGGCACAACCTCAGAATACGCCAATTTTACCCGGGGTGAAGAATATTATTGCAGTAGCCTCCGGTAAAGGCGGGGTTGGTAAATCAACGGTTGCTGCAAACCTTGCCGTTTCGCTATCGAAGGCGGGATACAGCGTGGGGCTGCTCGATACCGATATTTACGGTCCCAGCGTGCCAACAATGTTTGGGGTCACTGAACGTCCGAATATCACCACAGATAAAAAGCTTGTGCCGGTGTATAAGCACGGCGTTCATCTCGTTTCGATGGGCTTTTTAGTGGATACCGACCAGGCGATGATCTGGCGCGGCCCGATGGTGACCAGCGCCGTGAAGCAGTTTATGCAGGAAGTTCGCTGGGGCGACCTGGACTATCTTGTGCTGGACCTTCCCCCCGGTACCGGCGATATACAGCTTACAATTGTACAAACCGTACCGCTGACCGGTGCCGTTATTGTTTCAACACCACAAAGAGTGGCGCTTGATGATGCGCGAAAAGGTGTGGCGATGTTCAGCAAAGTGGATGTGCCGGTTCTGGGTATTGTGGAGAACATGGCGTACTTCACGCCTCCCGACATGCCGGAGAAAAAATATTACATCTTCGGCAAACATGGCGCCCGTAAACTGGCCCAAAAACTCGAGGTCCCGTTTCTTGGAGAAGTTGCGCTGCAGGAGAATATTCGCGACACGAGCGATACGGGAACCCCGGTTGTGGAGGCTCAGCCCGACTCAGCTGCGGCAAAATCATTCGTCCAGATCAGTGAGAGAGTTCGTCAGGCACTGAACACGTTACGTAAAGAAGCTGGAGACTCAGAGAAAATTGAAATCAACATCCGGCCGTGACGAGGAAATGAACGATCGCTCAGACAAACCTGAAAAAAAGAAAACGACTAAGCGGTCCCTCATTGAATGGGGAGTTATTGCTGCGGTATTGTTGACGCTCTATTTCACAGGCTATCACACACAGGTTATCGGAACCATGCAGCGCGGGATGCTGGCAACAGGCCTGATTACTCCGTCGCTGTCGATTGACTATGACGAGATGCGGGATGCGAGCAGTGAGTTCTACTTTGCCGACAGTGATTATCGAATTCAAAGCCTTGCCCAGTTCGAGGGGAAAGTTGTCTTTCTGAACGTTTGGGCAAGCTGGTGTCCGCCCTGTATAGCTGAGATGCCGAGCATTGCGAACCTGTATGATGAATTCAAAGATCGCGATGAGTTCGCCTTTTTACTTGTCTCGATGGACGAAGATTTCGCGGACGCCGAACGTTTTATGCAGAGCCGGAGTATGGATATGCCGATCTATCATTTCAGGAACCGCGATCGCACCGTTTACACAAGCGATCTGCTGCCTACCACCTACGTAATTACGCCGGATGGCAAAATAGCGATGGAAAAAGCCGGGATGGCAAAATACGACACCCGGGCATTCAAAGAGTTTCTGGAAGAGCTGGCTGCCCGGTGAAACAGTTCTGTATTTGGGGTAATTATAATAGCGATAGATCTGCTTGCGGAACGTTCCGCAGGGAACCCGTTAGGTGGTGGCCGCCAGCTGTGCAAAAAGCTCTTCATTGCTTTCGGTTCTCTCAATCACTTTCAGCAGCATCTGCATAGACTCTTTTGGTGATTTTTTCAGAAGAAATCGGCGTACCATGTTTCTCTCTTCTATAGAATCGGTGATAAATTTATCCTCATTTCTCGTTCCCGATGCCGCAATGTTAATGGCCGGATAGATTCGGTCGTTAGCAAGGTCCCTGTCAAGTACCAGTTCCAGGTTACCGGTTCCCTTAAACTCTTCAAATATGAGATCGTCCATCCTGGAGTTGGTTTCTACAAGACAGGTTGCAATAATCGTGAGTGATCCGCCTCCTTCAATCTTCCGTGCTGAACCGAAAATCTTTTTCGGGATTTCCAGCGCTCGTATATCAAGTCCTCCGGAGAGTGTTCTGCCGCTGTTGCTTTGCGCGGCGTTGTAAGCCCGGCCAAGCCGCGTTAACGAGTCGATGAGAAGAACTGCATGTTGTCCGCATTCCGCTTTTCGCTTCACGTACCCAAGGGCCATTTCTGAAATTCGAACGTGGCTTTCTGTAGGCTTATCGTTTGATGATGCGAAGACTTCTGCGTTGGTAGAGCGGATAAAGTCGGTCACCTCTTCGGGCCGTTCATCCACCAGCAGAATTGCCGTACTGATGTCGGGATAATTTTCGGTTACGCTGCGCGCAATTTTCTTCAGCAGAACTGTTTTACCTGTACGGGGCGGTGCTACAATAAGTGCACGCTGACCACGCCCAACAGGCGAAATCAAATCCATAACTCTCAGCTCGTGATCGTCAGGATTGTGCCCCAGCTTGATTTGCTGGTTCGGCATAATTGGAGTTTGAAGCTCGAAACGGTTCGTCTTTTGCCAGAACTCAGGCGGGTTGCCATTAATCTTTTCAATGGAGTGCACGTGCCGGTTGCCGCTTTGGTCTTCCTCAAATTCCCCCTCCATTATCAGGCCTGATCTGAGATCTTGATATTTTACCTCGTCAGGTTTCATAAAAGGATCGTTGGTACTGTAAGAAAATTCGTAATCCAGCTTTCGTATAAAACCATACCCTTTTTGGTTGATCTCGAGTATACCGCTGTAACGACCGCCGATCCGGGTCTTTTGATTTTGATGAAACTTGGGAACGAATACGTTGCCGTTATTCCCTTTTTTATTGTTCTTTTTGTAGTTCCGTCCTTTGCCTTTTTTTGAACGTGCCATACACTAATTTAGATATTGATTAATTGTCGCTTCAGGCAGCCAGATTCCAATAGTTGGATGTAGCCGGTAAAAAAATAGATGTGAGAAGCCTTTGAAGAAATGTGAAGTGGTTTTGTTACCACTTCACACAATATAGAAAGGAATTGAAGAGAATAAAAATTATCGGACTCTTGTTGTTTCGTTGATCCACGCATAGCACTCGTGCTGTGAACCGTCAATTCTCAGTTCATCACCTGTTTCCCAACTTCGGAAAAACTTATCCTGAGTGCTTGGTGCCACGGGTTCGTAAGTTTGATAC
>CAZKIZ010000247.1:0-5608 GCA_964552935.1 uncultured Rhodohalobacter sp.
CATTCCATACTCACCCGGCATTCCGGTCTCTGACGTTTGAAAGAGATGATTGGCACTGCTGATGACGGCGGTTCTTATGGGGGCGCTGAGAGGTTCAATCACAGCAATGTTTTTTCCGGGATCAACCTGTGAGTCCTTCTCACCAAACAGCGCAAGAACAGGAATGTTCGTCTCGTTCAGGTACTCCGCCGGGTCTGTCTCTATAAATGATTTAAACCATCGTGTTTTTGCCCCGTCGAGCTGGCGGCTGACCTGGCTCTGAATAAACTGGTCCATATCACCGAGTGTGTTGCGCTGAGTTTCGGGAAGTTCATCAATTTGTTCTCGTAACCGGTCCGCAATATTCTCTTCCAGCTCTTCCCAGCCCTCACCTGTTCGCACCGCCTGGTACACACGCTGCTGAAATTCCATATTTTGCTCTACAACATCATCCGGAATATCCTGTGCTTCCGAAATCGTTTTGATCTGCTGATTGATCACTTCATCACCCGGCAGTGCAGGAGAAGCGAGGAGAATCAGCTGACGGGGCGAACGGTCGCGGGAGGCTATAAGGCTTACAACTCCGCCCTGGCTGTGGCCCAGGTAAACAACGGATCTGAATCGGTTGGGATTACCGTTTTCTGTAAAATAGTCGTGTATCGCTATCAGATCCTCGGCAAGTTCAGAAAGCGTGGCGTCTGCAGCCCCGGTTGATCCGCCTGTGCCCCGGTCATCAAACCGGAAGCTGAAATAGCCATTATCTGCAAGACTTTTAGCCAGCTCTTTAAACACTTCAAACCCCGCAACCGGACTGTTTCGTGTTTGCGAACCGCTGCCGCTTGCAAAAATTACCAGTGTCGAATCTGCGAACGAAGAAGGAGTAACGAGGCTTCCCGCAAGTATGTGTGTCCCTGTATCGATAGTCAGATCTTGTTCAGAATGATCCCCAAGCCGTGATTCCCGTTCAACCTGCTCTTTTCTGATTGAAAAGGGAAAGTTCATTCCCGACTGCTCAAACAGCCCGCTGATTTGTCCGTCGGACAGATCGTTTAAGCTGGCACGGAAAAAAGCGGGACCGGTACCGGTCTCAAAGGAAAAAACAAGAGAGTCTGCGGTGAAGTACGGAACTTCAACCGGAAGATCGTACGATGCCTGCTGCGGAATATTGATTGCGCCATCCGTCTCACTATCCAACGTATTAAAAATGAGCGAAATGGCCAGCTGCTGCCCCTGAATTTCGATAAACCCATCCCAGTTTCCGTCAATGACAGAACTGTCCTGAGATTGAAGCAGAAAAGGGGAGATTGAAAGTAACAGAGCGAAATAAAATATCTTCATAAAATCACTGCTTATACCATGCGAAAAAAAAGCCTGCCGAACTCAATGTACGACAGGCCGTAATCTAAATAAAGTGTGGCTTGTGATGGTTATTCACTCTGGGCCACGCCTATAACGCCGCATGATAGGCGGGCGCCGGCATCGCCAGTGGGCTGAGTTTCAAGATCATCTTCCCCGGCATGAACAATAATGCCTCTGCCGAGAATGGAATCACTGCCGCTGAACGACAGTACAGGATCAACATAGTCTATTTCAGCTGTACCGTTTTCGTCAGCTACCAGGTTCCCCATATCGCCGGCATGGCGTTCATCATCATCAGGTCCGGCGTGCGGCTGGTCGTGCGGATTGAAGTGTCCGCCGGCCGAAATTCCATCCGGGGCCGTACAGTCGCCAAATTCATGGATGTGGAAACCGTGAGCACTGTTCGGCGCAAGGTTGTGGATTTCCGCTACTACCCGCACTCCATCATCAGTCTTGAAAAAACGGACAACTCCTTCGGCCATGTTTCCCATGGTAGGATGCATAACGGATACAAGCTCAAAATAATCGGCTTCATCGGCCTGGGCAGAGTGATCCATTTCCTGCTGCTGTGCGCAGCCCGCAAGTGCAATGAATAGTAGAATAACGATCGAATATTTTATTGGATTCAGCATAAGTTCAGTTGGGTTAGGGTTCGTTGAAAGTTAACAAATTAAACGTAAACATCACTCCACTGAGCGATCAATCCCCCCGCATAGCGGCTGTAAACCTGATCTGTAAGCAGATGATCGGCTTCATGGAGGGAGATGTAACTTTTGGGATGCTTTGCATGTGAATAGAGCCGTGCTGCATTGTTGATGTCAACCGTTTTATCTAACGGGGCGTGCATAATAAGGAGTGCCCTGTTCAGATTTTTGATCTTCTCTTCCATGTTCGCTGATTCCAGATCATCCAGAAACTGTTTTTTTATTTTGAAAGGGCGACCGGCAAGGGTAACGGTTGCTTCTCCGGTCTGTTCAATTTCATCGAGCTTTAGAGAAAAATTCTCCTTTACGTGCACCGGGTCCGCCGGCGCCCCGATAGTGGCCACCGCTTTAACCGGGTCGATCTGGTGTGCCGCATGAATAACTGCCGCGCCGCCAAGGGAGTGTCCCACGAGTATGGACGGGGCCCGGAGGTTTTTTTCCATGTACGAAGATGCTGCAACAAGATCTTCAACATTGGAAGAGAAGTTGGTATTTGAAAAGTCCCCCTCGCTGTTGCCGAGCCCCGTAAAGTCGAATCTGAGGGTAGACACTCCGTGCATCGAAAGGGCCTTTGTAATATGACCCACCGCCTTCAGGTTTTTGGAACATGTGAAACAGTGCGCAAAAAGAGCGAACGCCTTCACATCACCTTCGGCATGATCCAGTTTGGCTGATAAATTTTCACCAAGAGCTCCTTTGAATTCTATTCTGTCTGATTTCATAATACGATGGTGTCAGGTGTTATTTACTGAAGTAATATAAGATTTAGATGTTACGCAATTAATTCATCATTGAACAATGTGGGTTTGTTGAGGTCCGTTCAGTTTTTGATTTTGTATCATTTTACAAAAAGCTTCGTTTTTTACTTGATGTATAGTAAACATAAGACGACTTTGTTGCGTATTCACATCAATTTAGAAAATCTATATGTTATCAAACCAAACTACTACTAAAGTTCTAATAGTGCTTCTCTCACTATTTCTTTTTGCCGGATGCGGAATTTTCGGATCATCTGCTGAAGAAACACCGAGGGAGAGGCCTACACCTCCGCGTGGAGCATCTGCAAACGACGAGATTAAACCGTTTAACGACGTTATTAAAGATACCTTTGACAAGGACGAAGGACTGTTTACCGTTTATGAAGATGACGGCACATTTTACTATGAAATTCCTGATTCACTCCTGGGCCGCGAAATGTTAATGGTTTCGCGAATTGCCCGAACGGCCGATGGAATTGGTTATGGAGGCGAACGCCTGAGTAATCAAATTCTGCGCTGGGAACGTCGTCAGGATGATATTTTACTGAGGAGAGTTTCGTTTCAAAATACGGCAAGCGACACACTTCCGATTTATGAAGCGGTGAGGAACTCAAATTTTGAGCCGATCATCATGTCATTTAACATCGAGGCGCTGAATGAAGACTCAACAGGTACGGTAATAGATGTTACCAGACTTTTTGAAACGGACGTGCCGGCTCTCGGCCTTCAGCAAAACCGGCGGACATCCTACCAGGTGCGGCGTCTTGATGGAAGCAGAAGCTATATTGAGCACGTGCGAAGTTTCCCCGAGAATATTGAAGCGCGTCACCTGCTTACCTATGAGGCCGGACGCCCCCCTTCAAATTCAGCAACCGGTGCTATTTCGCTCGAAATTAATCACAGTATGATTCTGATGGCAAAAACGCCGGTTCAGGCGCGTGAGTATGATGAGCGTGTTGGCTACTTCAGTGCAACACAGCGGGATTATGGCCGCGACGTCCACCGTGCTGAACAGGTACGGAATATTACCCGATGGAATCTTGTGCCCAAAGACAAGGAAGCCTATTTGCGGGGAGAACTTGTTGAGCCGGAAGAACCCATCGTATTTTACATAGACCGGTCCACCCCTGAACGCTACCGTGAGTGGCTGATAAAAGGTGTGGATGACTGGCAGGTAGCCTTTGAAGAGGCTGGATTTAAAAATGCTATTTATGGTAAAATGGCGCCTACAGCCGAGGAAGATCCGGATTTCAGCCCGGAAGATGTGCGCTACTCTATGATACGCTATTTTGCATCCCCAACACAGAATGCATACGGACCGCACGTAAACGATCCCCGGTCGGGACAGATTATCACCTCCAGCATTGGCTGGTTCCATAACGTGGCAAATCTGCTTAGAAACTGGTATTTCGTACAAACCGCAGCGGCAAATCCTGAAGCCCGCGCAGTTGATATGGAAGATGAAGTGATGGGCGAGCTGATTCGTTTCGTTTCAGCACACGAAGTTGGGCACACGCTTGGATTGCCCCACAACTTTGGTTCGAGCTATGCAACACCCGTTGATTCTCTCCGGTCGCCTACGTTTACCGACAACCACGGAACGGCGCCTTCCATTATGGATTATGCACGATTCAACTATATCGCCCAGCCGGGTGACGGAGTGACAAACTTCCTCCCGCGTGTTGGCGAATACGACAAGTGGTCGGTAAAATGGGGATACAGCTGGTTCGGTGATATGCCGATTGAAGAGCAGCGTGCAACTCTGAACCAATGGGTTCGTGAGCGCGCCGATGACCCGCGATATTTCTACGGACGACAGACATCAAGCCGGATCGATCCAAGATCTCAGAATGAAGATTTGGGTGATGACGCGATGCGTGCCAGTGAGTACGGGCTTGCAAACCTGCAGGTTATCACAGACAACCTGATTGACTGGGTTGGCCGAGATGGAGATGATTTTTCTCATCTCTCTGAGATTTATGGCAATATAATTGGACAGTGGGGACGCTATATGGGGCATGTAGCATCTAATATTGGCGGTGTTTATGAAGATCATAAGACGTTTGATCAGGACGGAGCTGTCTACAGCCCCGTGGGAGTTGACGATCAAAAACGTGCAATGGACTTCCTGAGCCGTCACGCCTTTACAGCGCCAACCTGGGTCTATAATGATGATATTCTGAGCCGGATCAACCAGGCAGACTTTGTAGATTCTTTCCGCGGAAGACAGGCGAGCGTCCTGAATAATATTCTGGATCCGCAGCGTATTGCGCGGCTGATAGAGTATGAAACGAGAAGCAGCAACGTGTACTCTCCTTATGAGTTTATGGATGATGTAAGAGCTTCCGTCTGGAGTGAACTTTCCGGCGGTTCTGAAATCAACGTTTATCGCAGAAACCTGCAGAGAGCGTACGTTGAGCGTCTGGAATACCTGATGACCGCTGAACTTCCATCTATACCCGCGGCATTCCGTCAGCGTGTGGGATGGACCCAGATTAACGTCAGCCAGTCAGATATCCGGCCAATGGTTCGCGAACAGCTCGAACATCTGCAGCGCGATGTGGAACGTGCCAAAAACCGCACCAGCCACCGTGCAACAGTTGCGCACCTGAACGATATCGAGCGCCGAATTGACAACATCCTGGATCCGTCCTAAACGACAGGCCAGCTGTGTGATCTTTATAAAAAAAGCCGCGTCCCTGAAAAGAGACGCGGCTTTTTTAGTTTTTGGTTCAGGGTACAAGGTACAGGGCGCAAGGCTCAAGGCACAAGGTGTAAGAAGTTGACACAGTCAACTTCCCTGAACCC
>CAZKIZ010000248.1:0-5602 GCA_964552935.1 uncultured Rhodohalobacter sp.
ATTCAATCATATATGCGATTTGATTCTCGGAAATCACATCAACCGAGAACTATATGATAAAGTAGAACCAGATGGAAAAAGTAAAGGCGTTAGGGCGATGAAGTTTTTCAAAGGTCAGGATAACGCAAGGGTCTATTGCAGAGAAGTTAGCCTTAAAGATAAAACGTTTGTTGTGATTGCAGTCGAATTTTTGATAAAGAAAAAACAAAACAAATTGACACAAAAAGAACTCAACATTATACACAGGGTAGCAGGTTATGAGTACAAAGAAATCAAATAGTACCGAAGAGATCAGAGCTGAATTTCAAAAGCTGTTCAAACAATCTCCTGAGGAGCAGGTAGAACACAGGGCACAGATGCTTTCCTATACCTTTCTGAGTGAAGCCCAAAAAGCAATGGACAATAAAGGATGGACCCGCAGCCAGCTTGCTGATGAGATCGGAACATCTGCAAGTTACCTCACACAGCTCTTTCGTGGTGACCGGCTGATGAATTTAAAGACTTTAGCAAAGATAGAGATAGTATTGGATATCGAGTATACCATTAACAGCAAGCCCGGTTACGGTGATGATTCTGAGAGGTTTAAGGATTACCGAGAAAAAAAATTGAAGCTTGAGCAATCACAGGTAAACGAACCTTAGCCTGTATTATTCACCAAATATGAGATCAGGAGAAATCTTATTCTATAAGAGTCGTAGAGTTAGATGGAGCAGGTGGATGCCAAAATGGCGTCCGTATGTCATCGAAAAGTAGCATAGACTCAACCCAAAATAAAAAAAGCCCGGCAGGAAAATTCCCGGCCGGGCTTATGTATTAAAATGGGTATGATCGGGATATCCCGAATCAGAATTATTTAATCAGCATCATCTTCCTGGTGATGGATGTTGATCCTGTTTCGAGTCTGTAGAGATACATGCCACTTGAAAGTGAAGATGCATCAAAACTGATCGTGTAGGAACCGGCTGCCTGCTGCTGTTCAACCAAAACCGCTACCTCTCGTCCGATCATATCATACACCCTCAGGTTTACGTCCGTCTGCTGAGGAAGTGTATAGCTGATATTTGTTGCCGGATTGAACGGGTTGGGATAGTTTTGATTAAGCTCAACCTGGCGCGCAAGTTCCGGACCAGTTTCAGACGAGGTTACAACTCCTCGCTCAAGCGTAACCGTTGAACCTGCACCGACATTGTTGCCGCTGCCGTCACTGGCAATGGCACGATGCCAGATTTGAGCGGATGCTCCCTCTTCAACGCCAAGGTCTGCCAGTAATCCGTCAACCGCACCGATGGTGAGCGGCAACAGAGCATTATCGCCCGCTGATGCTGAAAACACAATGTTTTCAAAATCGGCATCGAGAGCGACCTGCCACGCGTATACAACCAGGTCGCCATCAGCATCTTCTGATTCTGTCCATGTGGGCTCAAACGGGGCGGCACTATCGCCTTCAACCATAACAGTGGCTTCATCAGCCGGGAATGTGATTTCAGGTGCTGTTTCAGGCGCAACATTTGGTGCAAGCAGTACCTGTCCTCTTACTTCTCCGCCCGGGTTTTCTTCGGAGTGTACATTTATGTAAAGTTCTCCGGTAACGAGCTTCACGATCTCTTCTTCAGAAAAGGCAAATGTATTGTCATCAGCGCTAAATGTACCTGCCCTTGCGTCAACTTCATCGTCGAGCTCTGGTGTGAGAGCATAGAGAACACCACCGTTGGTTCCTGCAAATCCTTCGTGAATATGCGAGCCGGGTGATTCGATGTAATTGCTTCCTAGTCCGCTGAAGCTGCCGGTTGCGGTGATCTCACCGTTTCTGAATTCAAAAGCAAGTCCGCCTTCAGCATCCGTCAGCACCGGATCCACCTCGGTTGTACCTGTAAGTGATGTGGTGAAAAAATGCTGAGCAAGTGGTGTAACCTGACCTCTGATTTCTCCATTTGGAAGCTCATCTGTATGCACATTTACATAGAGGGAACGCGTTACAAGCAGACCAACCTGATCGCCGTCGAGCGTAAACTCGTTTTCGGCCGGAAGAAAAGTTCCGCTTCTTAGATCGTCTCCAAGTTCGGGCGACAGTGCTACTTCAACGCCGCCATTCTGACCTGCCAGCCCCACATGCAGGTGCGAGCCTACATCGGTGTTATAATCGCTTTCAAGGCCGCTGAATGATCCGGAAGCGGCTATGCTGCTGTCGTCGGCATACCACTCAACCAGCATTGCTCCCGTTGCCTGGCTTGGATTCTGAGGAGTCTCATTCATGCCTGATAGTGGAGCGTAAAAATAGATGTTTGCTTCAGGGACAACCTGACCGCGTATCTCTCCTGCAGGAAAGCTGTCTGTGTGGACATTCAGGTAATGACCGCGATTGGCAAGTGTTTCTACGATTTCTGCGGGAACATCAGTAAATGTGTTGTCTTCAGCAAGAAAGTTACCATTCCTGTTGTCATCACTCAGAGTTGGAGTAAGGGAAAGTTCTACGGGACCGTTTTCACCTGCAAAACCAACGTGGAGGTGAGCTCCGCTGCCGGTATCGCCGACTTCCGTATAGTCGCTTCCGAGATTATTAAATGATCCGGTTACAACGAGATCTGTGCCGTCCCACTCAAGTGATAGCCCGCCCTGTGCGGTGCTGATCGTGGAGGGAACTTCATATCCGCCTGATGCATACGCCTGGAAGTAGGTTTTCCCGTCGGGCAGAATTTGTCCCCGTATTTCGCCGGCAGGATATCTTTCGGAGTGGATATTTACGTAGAGCTGCCTGTTCTGCATCGCTTCAATCTGTTCGGCGGATACTTCGACCGTTTCATCAAACGTCCCGGCGGTGTTGCCGTCAGATAATGCAGGGTCCAGCGGAATTTCCACGGGACCATTTTGTCCGGTAAAACCGAGATGGATGTGAACCCCGGTGCCGCCGACAGGTTCAATGGGAGCAACTAAGCCTTCAAAACTTCCTGTAATCGTCAGTTCATCACCTGATAGTTCAAGGGTAACGAGTCCGCTTGCTGTTGTGAAAACCGGGGAGACTTCATTCGCACCGCTTAGAAACGCGCGATATGTTTCGCTCTCATTGTTTTGAGCAAACAGAGAGCTGCCTGAAATTAATAGTAGCACAATCACACTTAAGAACCATGTGACTGGTCTCAGAATAGTATTGTTTTTCATAATGTTAATGGGGGTTAAGGATTAATTGGTTACAATTAAATGTAATATCAACTGATAATATAAATGGAAACGCTTTCTTTGCGTTCCTCTAAAAAAAATGAATTGTATAAATAAATTAGTTCGTTTGTAAATTTGTAGTTATTACGTAAACAGAAGGCTTCCGTCATTCTTTTGACTAACCGGTCTCTGTTTATCCATCCTGCATTTCCGTACAGAATTCGAATTATTAATGCGTAATGGGACCACTTTTTTCCATACGCAACAAAAGAAAAAGAGATGGTTTATACCTTACACTCTGATTTGTAAACGTTACATATCGTACAGTTTTATGTTCAATAATTAATCTTTAGGTTTTTGTATGAAAAAAGCTTTTCGCTATATATTCGGTTTTCTGTTTATTCTTGCAGGAATTAATCATTTCATTAACCCTGAAGCCTATTTGCCGCTCATTCCTCCCTATTTTCCAGAACCGGAGATGATTAATCTTATATCCGGACTGCTGGAAGTTCTGTTTGGAACCGGACTGCTTTTTGAGAAGTACCGGCGGGCATCGGCGTACGGTATTATTGCACTCATGATACTATTCATTCCGGCCCACGTCTATCACATTCAGATGGATGGATGCGTGTCGGAAAACATTTGTATACCGGTTTGGGCCGCATGGATCCGCTTGCTTATCGGACAGCCACTGTTGATTTTATGGGCTTATGTTTACACTAATAAATCGTAATCAGTCTTAGAGATAAGTCAATGACGGGTTATTGAAATTTGCCCGATTTCGATTTATAATTGAGCGCGTTGGAATGGTAAAGTAAGTGTCTGCACAGAAACAAACTGCAATTGAATATGGACGAACCCGGTATTTATTATAACGTTGCTAGACATACCGGCATAAAATCTTCCGGGGCGGTTGTAGTTTGTAAATTGCTTCTCTCTACTGAATAAAGCTTTTTACTGAACTCCGGCTGCTCATATCAGGGACTTTTAGATAAGAGATATCAGTATGGAAAAAGAAAAGCTATTGGAACTGCTTGAACCGCAGGCACCGCAGAGAATTTTAGATGTGATTCGCGATGAGGTGAGTGAACTTCATCCGGCTACTCTTGCGGATCTCATGGATCAGTTTGAGGATGATGAGATTCTGCCCATCTTCAACACGCTCGATCTGGATCAGAAAGTAGCTGTTTTTCACCATCTGAGTGAATCAACCCAGCAGCACCTGGCCACCACCATGCGCTTTAAGCGATTGGTGAATTTGGTTTCGCTAATGTCGCACGACGACAGGGTAGACCTTTTGCAGAGCCTGGATGATGAACTTCGTGAAACGGTCATCCGGTCGCTTGCAAAAGCGGAGCGCGAAGATATTTTGCGCCTAAGTAACTACAAAGAGGGAACAGCCGGCGCGGTGATGACCTCCGATTACGTTTGGATTTATCAGGGTAGTTCGGTTCGCGAGGCGATTAAAAAAATAAAGCGTGAAGCACCTGATAAGGAGACGATTTACACCATTTATGTACTGGGAGAAAACCGGGAGCTGGTTGGTTTTGTATCTCTTCGTGAGCTAATGCTGGCTACGCTGAACGACAAGGTTGAAGAACTGATGACAACCGATCTTGTAAGCGTAGATGCGAAGGAATCACAGGAAAAATCAGCCGAACTTCTGTCGAAATACGACCTGATTGCGCTCCCCGTTCAGGACGAAGATGGACGCCTTCTGGGTATCATCACATTTGATGACGTGATGGATGTGCTGGAAGAGGAGGCGACGGATGATTTCCATAAAATGGGATCTGTCAGTTTGGGTAAAATGACGCTGGCAAACGCCAGTATTAGCGCTATGATTTTTAAACGTCTGCCGTGGCTGCTGATCTTGGTGTTTATGAATATCTTTTCAGGAGCCGGTATCGCATACTATGAGGGTACAATTGAAGCGGTGGTTGCACTGGTCTTTTTTCTTCCGCTATTGATCGACAGCGGAGGTAACGCCGGATCGCAGGCAGCCACACTGATGGTTCGTGCGCTCGCTACGGGCACTGTTAAGATGAAAGACTGGTTTCAGCTTCTTGGAAAAGAGGTGTTGATTGCGCTTGGTATAGGTGTTTTGATGGCTCTTGCCGTATCCGGAATTGGATTCTACAGGGGCGGTATGGAGGTGGCCGTAATTGTTTCAGCAACCATGATGATTGTAGTGCTCTTTGGAAGCCTTGTAGGGATGTCGCTTCCGTTTGGTCTGCAGCGGCTGAATCTTGACCCGGCCACCGCTTCTGCCCCGCTGGTCACCTCAATTGCCGATATTGGCGGGGTGCTGATCTATTTCGGAATCGCCACCTGGTATCTGGGGCTTTGATCCTTCTCTATAAAACAATCATGATCCACTTATTAAGAACCTGAGTTCGATTCATAATATATTTCATTTATTCGGTATCAAGTCTCCCCTAAAAAGGGG
>CAZKIZ010000249.1:0-5577 GCA_964552935.1 uncultured Rhodohalobacter sp.
CAGCGATATCAATCAGCTCTTGCGGGGAGTAGCGGATCATTTCCAATTCCAGCCGCTTCTCGATCTCTTCCCGGCCGATTGGATTACCAACAATTCCGCTGTCATCCAGCTGTTCAGCCTCTTCATCAAAATAACCTTCAATATACTCCGCAGAGTCCGATATGGCTGCATCCAGTTTTTTCCAAGGTTCTTCAGTCCACCAGGTAAACTCAATATCGTACCCGTGGTAAAATGTGTAGGCATCATCCAATGCGCGATGAATATCATTCAGCGCACGATTTGCCGCACGGGTTTGCCGATTCAATAGATACGAAGAGTTCGATAATTCTACTTTAAGCTCCCCGATTTCCCGGCTCCAGTTGTCCATACGGTTTGCTGCTTGCTTTGCATTAGGTTGTTTGCCGGATCTGCGATCGTTGATGAACTCCATAATATCATCGAGGTCGGGCAGCCATTCACGGACAGATTCAAACTCCTGCTTGCTCTGATCCAGAAAGTAGACATGCCGATCGATATGTGTTTTAAGCAGATGAAAATCGACCTGGTTTCGGTAAGTCAGATTATCAAAATCGATGGCATCAAGCCGATCGTGCCAATCACTATAAAACCGTTCAAACCTTTCGAAATATTCGTCCGAATTCTGAACCGAGTATCGCCTGTTGAGCACGGACCGGTCTTCATCAAAAATATAAATGAGCTGTTTGATGTTGCTCTCTTCATCAGTATCAGCAGTAAAAAGGGGAGTTGCGTTTGCCAGAGATGCGCACAGGATTATGTACGTGAACAACACAACTGCGGAGGATTTGAGTATCGTATTCATGAACATATATTTTGGATTGATTTTTAAAGTGGTTTGGCTTGATGGGTATCAGCCTGCAAATCGGTTTGGGTTGATCAGTGAGTGATTCAGATCTGATTTTCCCTCCGTAATCAAATCCGCCACGATTTTGCCGCAGGAGGGAGCCAGGCTCATCCCCATCATAGCATGGCCGGTTGACGCGTACACATTCTTCAGCGAGCTCACAGCTCCCACATACGGCATTCCGTCGGGTGAGCAGGGACGGAGGCCGGTCCAGACCGGGTGGCCTTCCAGGTCGTTCATGCTGAATTCCGGAAGGTATTCACAAACCGATTTTTTCAGGCCGTTCATTTTTGCCCGGTTAATGCGGGTGTCTGTCCCCACAATTTCCATCGTACCGGCAAATCGGAGTGATCCGAACATCGGAGTCATTGTTACTTTTCGTTCTGCAAATATTCCGCAGTTGAGTGGACGTTTGACCGGTTCTTCAATCGTAATACTGTATCCTTTTCCAGCCTGCATCAGCATCTGTGTTCCAAATTTTTTGGCGATGCCGGCAGACCAAGCACCGGCGCAAAGTATGTAGGTGTCCGCTTTCCACTCATTGCCGTCACTGCTGTGAAGAGATTTGATTTTACCACCGGATTGATCCATCTCTTCAATTTCCGTATTCCAGTGAAAGGTGACACCGCGCGAATCCAGCAGTTCTTTCAGGGAATCCATAAGATTGCCGGGATGGAGATGGGCATCTTTGGGATAATAGGTAGCCCCGATAATGTTCAAATCAAGACCGGGCTCCATCTCTTTTACCTGATCTGCAGTAAGAACTTCGGCCGGAACACCCAGCTGCTGCGCTATTTCAGCGGCTTCAATCTCTTTTTTTAATCCTTTTTCAGTATTGCAAAACATCAGCAAACCGCGCTTTTCATAACCGAAAGAGCTGTTTTCATCAGATTCGAAATCGATCAAAAGTTCACGGCTTGCCATCAGCAAATCACGCAGAACGGGGCCGGCTCGTTTAACATGATCGTCGGTGGAGGCTTTTTTAAATTCCCAGCCCCATTTCAACAGATCAAGACTCAGGCGCGGACGAATGTAAAACGGGCTTTCAGGTTCAAGCATCCATTTTAAACCCTTACTAATAATTCCTGGAGAGGAGAGTGGAATGATGTGGCTCGGTACAATCATGCCGGCATTTCCGTATGAGCAGTTATCTTTGCCGGTGCCTTTATCCAGTATGGAAACTTCCAAACCACGCCGGTTCAAGTAGTAAGCGGTGAAAAGCCCTGCTATTCCCGCACCGATAATAATCACACGATTGCTTTCCATACTTGTGGTTGTGCTGCTGATATTAAAGTTAAAAATCCGGGATCCATCCGGATCGATTCAGATTACCTGGAATCCATGTGCGTAGGGATCATCATCGTCGATAGTAATTGTATTGTACCCGGTAATTCTGGCCCATCCCTCAATACTCGGAATGATCGCTTCTTTATCCCCGAGTTGAGTTTTTTTCTCAATTCTGCCGATAAACCGGCTACCAATAAAACTTTCATGCACAAATTCATCCCCGATAGCGAGTTTTCCTTTCGCAGCCCACTGTGCCATCCGGGCTGAGGTTCCGGTTCCGCACGGTGAGCGATCGATCGCCTTATCTCCGTAAAACACAGCGTTTCGGGCTGTGGAGTCGGGATCTATTGTGTTTCCGGTCCAGAGCATGTGGCTGAGCCCACTGATCGTGGAATCTTCCGGGTGGACAAAGGTATAGTTTTCATTTAGCTGGCTGCGCAGTTCCCGGCTCCATCCAATCAGCTGATCGGCTGTACATTCATGAATGCCGGGGAAATTTTCCTGCGGATCGACGATGGCGTAGAAATTGCCGCCATAAGCTACATCAACCTTCAGTTTTCCAAGATCGGGGCAATCCACTTCCAGCTTTTCCGCTTCGAGGTAGCTGGCAATGTTCGTAAGTTTTACTGATGAAACACGGCTGCCTTCCATCTTGTACTCCACATCCACCAGGCCGGCGGGAACCTCAAGTTTCAGTTTTCCTTCGGTTTTTGGGGTAACCAGGCCTTCCTGCAGCATAATGGTAACCGTGCCAATTGTACCGTGTCCGCACATCGGCAGGCATCCGCTCGTTTCAATGAACAGAACCCCAATATCGTTTTCAGGGTCGGAGGGAGGGTATAGAATACTGCCCGACATCATATCGTGGCCGCGAGGTTCAAACATCAGTCCTTTTCGGATCCAGTCGAATTCCCGGAGAAAATGCTGACGTTTTTCACTCATGTTTTTTCCTTTTAAAATCGGTCCGCCGCCGGCTACAAGCCGGACCGGGTTCCCGCAGGTGTGAGCATCAATACAAAAAAATCGTTTTACGGCCATCTGTAGTTATAAATTCAAAAAAAGGGAGGGATTACGTTTGGTTAACAGAGGTGAATCATTCACGGATAAAGAAGAAAATATCCGGCCGGGAGATTACCTCGTCCGACCGGATAAATTCTCATTTCCGATTTTTAATTTTCGAACTCACCATCCACCAGACGGTAGATGCCAAGCGGATTTGAATCTTTCAGCTCATCAGGAAGCAGCTCTTCCGGGCAGTCCTGGAATGCAATCGGCCGGGCAAAACGACGGATAGCGCCGGTTCCCACCGATGTAAATTTAGAATCGGTTGTAGCAGGAAACGGCCCGCCATGCTGCATCGACGGACAGACTTCAACGCCGGTGGGTGCATTATTAAAGATCACCCGTCCGGCTTTTTCCCGGCCGATGTTAATCAGCGGGGCATGTGCAATAAGCTCTTTTTCCGTGCCCATGAAGGTAATGGTAAGCTGACCATTCAGTTTTTTGGCGACTTTCTCCATCTCACTGCTGTCCTTACACTTCACAACAATGGTAAACGGTCCGAACACTTCTTCCTGCAGTTCATCATTCTCCAGAAATACGGAGGCTTTAACGGCAGCAAGGGATGCAGCTCCGGTGAGACCGGGTTCATCGGCCGGACTTGTAATAACTTCAACGCCGTCCTGACTCAGGATCTCTTTACGTTGTGCCCTGTAATTTTTGGCAACTCCTTCATTCAGCATACAGTCCGGAGTATATCCGGCGAGTTTTTCGCCAAGAGTTTTTGCAAACGTATTCAGATTGTCGCTTTCGATACCGATCAGAAGTCCGGGGTTGGTACAAAACTGACCCTTTCCGAGCGTTACTGAACCTGCGTATGTTTCTGCGATTGAATCTGCATCAGATGAAAGCTTTTCGTCAAGCAGAAATACGGGATTGACGCTTCCCATTTCTGCATAAACGGGGATCGGTTCATCACGGGCCGCTGCATTTTTGAAAATTGCAGTCCCTGCAGCGAATGATCCGGTAAATCCGACCGCTTTCGCAGATGGATGTTTTACAAGCTTTTCACCAACATCTGCTTTACCGTTTAGTGAACTGAATACTCCATCCGGCATTCCGGTTCGTTCAGCTGCTTTCAGAATTGCATGTGTGACGAGCTCATTCGTTCCGGGATGCGATTCATGTGACTTCACAATAACGGGGCATCCTGCAGCAAGCGCAGAAGCGGTATCGCCGCCGGCGGTTGAGAACGCGAGCGGAAAGTTGCTCGCCCCAAAAACGACTACCGGGCCCAACGGAAAGAGCATATTCCGGATATCTGCTTTCGGGAGGGGTTCGCGGTCGGGTTGTGCCCGATCGATACGGGCATCCACCCATGAACCGTCGCGCAGCAATCCTGCAAACATTTTGATCTGGTTCACGGTTCTGCCGCGCTCACCCTGAAAACGTCCTTCTGGTAAACCTGATTCTGCAACAGCCCGTTGAATGAGCTCATCACCGAGATTTAAAATCTCTTCGGCTATGGCTTCAAGAAAGTCAGCCTTTTTTGCGCCGGAGAGGTTTTTGTACTGATCAAATGCACTCCCGGCTTTTTTAAATGCCTGTTCAATTTCCTGTGAAGTAGTGATGTAGAATTTTTCAGGAAGCAGTTTATTCGTCTTCGGATTGGAGGCCTGGAGAAATGAATCACCTTTTTTTGAATAAGTAGCTCCAATAAAGTTTTTGCCTTCTATCATTAAACTGATTGTTTTTGATTAACAAGATATTGCGTGATTTTCGGCCGCGTTTTCATGGCGCTGTCTATTACACCTAATACATGTTCACGCTCGCGCCCTGCAAGTTTAAGGCGTGGTCTGCGTACATGTTCGGTGCCAATTCCGGTTGCAACTTCAGCAAGTTTGATGTTTTGTACAAGTTTTGGGGTAATATCGAGTTCAAGAAGGGGCATAAACCATCGATAAATTTCTGCAGCTTCATCCACCTTGCCTACTTTACACAGCTCATAGATGGACACCGTTTCCCTTGGAAAAGCGCAAACAAGACCAGCCACCCAGCCGGATGCACCGAGCAGCAGAGTCTCCATGGCAAGCGTATCCACTCCACACAAAATACTGAAACGATCTCCAAACCGGTTAATCATTCGCGTGACGTTAGTAACATCCCTGGTAGACTCTTTCACGGCTTGAATGTTATCATGTTCGGTAAGCTGTTCGAACATTTCGAGAGTAACTTCAATACCGTAGTCCACAGGGTTATTATAAATCATAATTGGCAGTTCTGTAGAATCCGCAACAGCCTTAAAAAACTCCACCGTTTCGCGATCATCCGCTTTATAACGCATAGGCGGGAGCAGCATCAACCCGGCAGCACCGTTCTTTTGAGCATCCCGGGCGGCTTCAATCGCAGCATCAGTTGTTGGTTCTGCA
>CAZKIZ010000250.1:0-1790 GCA_964552935.1 uncultured Rhodohalobacter sp.
GCGAGGGCCAGCGTATTCCAGGTGAACAACACCCAGGTTCAGTTTTCAATGCAGAGTTTGCAAACCGGGTTCGATAACCGGCTTCAGATTGATGGAGCAACGGGAGTGCTTGCCGGCATCACGGATACCTCAACCCGGCTTGTTCCTGAAGAAGAACTTAACGCACGGTTTACAATAGACGGTGTTACGTTTGAACGGAGCGAAAATACGGTCAGCGATGCAATCAACGGACTCTCATTTACATTACTGAGCGAAAGTGTTGGTAACGTGCAGATGTCTGCCCAGCGGGATCTCGAGGAGGCAAATGCCAACATCAATGAGTTTGTTGCTTCCTTCAACGACATGAATAAAAAGATCCGCGAAAGGACCTTTATTGATGGAGATAACAATACACGGGGACCGCTCAGAAATATGCGATCGATCCGCGGCCTCACGCTTAATCTCCGACAAACGGCACTTTTGCCGATGGAAGGCGCAGAACCGGGACAGCTGGCGCGGCTTTCTGAAATGGGAATCAGTTTTCAGAATAACGGCACAATGGTCATTGACGACCAGGAAATGCTGAATGAGGCTCTCGAGCAGCGACCGAATGAAGTTGCCGAGCTTTTCAGAAGCGAATCATCCCCTATCGCACAGATGAAGCAGCAGGCTGAGGCATTTACCAAGTCCAACGGTATTATTTCGTCACTTGAAGATGGCGTTGACCAGACCATTCGGCGCCTTGACAGCAGAATTGCACAGCAAGAGCGTTTTCTTGAAGGGTACGAAGAGCGGCAGCGTGAGATTTTCAACAACCTTCAACAGGTAATTGAGCGGGGTGATGCTCAATTTCAGCAGGTGATGAGCTTTCGTGCATCCATGGGTTTTTAAGCAACATAAAATAGTAACCTTGCTACGAATTATAGTATGAGCAACGTACAGCAGCAACTTGAAGAACTTATTAACAGAAGCAGCAGCATACTTACTGAGCTTCGCAACGACACACCATCAGTAGAATTGATCCGGCAAACAATGGACCGCAGGGAATCAGCTATTGAACAGCTCGGAACTATCGCGGCTGAATTTAGAATTGACGCACTGACGGATAAACAGCAGCAGCTGATCAACTCATTGTTCGATCGTTTTGCAGATATAAATGAAAAAATTGAAACAGCACTAAAAACAGAACTCCTGCAGAGCAGGGAGAAACTAACATCGGCTACCAGGCAGCGAAAAGCTGAAGATAAATATCACGTTTTGGAAAAGCCTGACATTTCACATTTTTAAGTAAAAGACAGATAAAGTCATGGATATCAACAATATATCAAACCACATTAACGGAAAAATTAACGGTTCTGAGTCAGCTGATAACAGCAATAAGCCCTCAGAAATCTCTATCAATAAGCCAGACAACGGCGTTTCTGACAGAGTTTCTATCGGCAGCTTCAGTTCCGCTAAAAGCGAAGAGCTCTTTGCCAAAATAGAGCTCGAAAAACTAAATCAAACATCGTTCGAAGAATTGAAAACAATGAAATCTAAAATATCGGAATACCAGGCAGCCAAAGAAGTTTCAGATCAGGCCGCCAGTGAAACCGAAATCGGAAAACTGCTGAACAACCCCGATGTCTGGGGCGAAATAGCTTCTAAAATTATTGACTAACAGACTAAAAACAGGCCTTATCGTCTGATTATCTTTTCCAAGCCCGTCCCGCATGATTGCAGGTCGGGCTTTTTTATGGCTTTCTCTTCTTCTAAAATCTATTCGTCGAACATACTGCGATCCTGCTTGCTGCCCGGACATTTTCACTCTG
>CAZKIZ010000250.1:1890-3859 GCA_964552935.1 uncultured Rhodohalobacter sp.
CCAGCCTACTGCTGTCGAGAACCAGAAAGACTCCTTCTCAAATTTACCAGGCTAAAAATAATCTGAGATAAACTTTTTTTTATTAGTATCTGACCGTCAATTTGCTCATCCTTATATCTGCTTGATTTAAACTCATTATTATTTAGCATTTATTTTTTGACGTTAAATAACTATCCTTATTTCTGATTCTATTATCCCTGTGTGCAATCAGGAATCATCATCCAGGCAAGATTATTTTAAATTTTACTGCCGGCCAACAGATTCGATCATCTCAAAAATAGTATGATCCATATCTTTAAAAACCTGAAAGGCTTTCGGGGCATCGGCCTGATATTAAATCGTAATTGTTTACTGAACTGTTTATGAAAGGAAAAATTCTGTTGTTAGACGACGACAAACTGCTGCTCGGTTTTATGGATGAACACCTTTCTATGAACGATTTTGAAACTATACCTTTCGACAACCCCGTAAATGCCACGGAGTATCTGAAAGAGAACGAGGTGGATCTTGTTATCACAGATGTGAAAATGAACGAGATGACGGGTGATGAGATCCTCGCTTTTGTAAAGAAACATCACCCCAACACCGGCGTCATTATGATCACCGGGTTCGGCAACATCCAGCACTCTGTAAATGCTCTCAGAAAAGGTGCATACGACTATATTACCAAACCGTTCAAAGCCAAAGAGATCATTTTCAGGGTTGACCGCTATTTTAAAACCGATCCGGATGAGGTTGGCCCGGGAAAGCCATCGCAAAAGCCATCAACCCCGCGGAAAAAGGAACGGGAAAAGTCGGAGCATGTCAGACGGCTCGATAAGGAGGAGATCGACGACGATATGAAATTTGTTGGAAACGACCCCAACATAAAAAAGCTGATGCGGATACTTCCAAAAATTGCCCGCAACAACGCGCCGGTCATGATACAGGGAGAAAGCGGTACCGGGAAAGAGGTGTTTGCTCATCAGATTCACGTCAACAGCGACCGTGCAAACGCACCCTACATCAAAATAAACTGCGCCAATCTTCCGACTGAACTTGTTGAAAGCACACTTTTTGGTCATAAAAAGGGGTCGTTTACCGGGGCTATTGATGATCGAAAAGGCGCCTTTGACGAGGCAAACGGCGGCACGCTGCTGCTGGATGAAATCACGGAAATAGAGATAAATGTACAGGCCAAGTTGCTTCGTGTGCTCCAGGAAAAAGAGTTCTACCGTGTTGGAAGCCAAAAACCGATCAAATCGGATGTGCGCATCATTGCGACCTCTAACCGCAATATCGGCCAGGCAATCTCCGACGGAAGCTTCCGGGAAGATCTCTATTACAGGCTGAATGTCTTTCCCATCTCGATCCCTCCCCTGCGTTACCGCAAAGGCGATATCCCGATACTGGCCAACCATTTTGTGGAGCGATATGCCAGCCGGTATGAACTGGGTGAAAAAACCATCAGTAAAGATCTTATGGACTACCTGATGAAGCAGGAGTGGCGGGGCAACGTGCGCGAGCTCGATAATAAAATTCATCGCGGCGTTATTCTGTCTCACGACAGCAGCGAGATCACCGTTGAGCATATCGACAACCAGCTATTTTCCAACGTGGACGATGAACTCAGCCGTGAAGTCCTGTCCGATATGCCGCTGATGTCTATCGAAGATATGGAACTCCATATGATCAAAAAAACCCTCGAGCACACCCAGGGAAATCAGAAAGAGGCATCGAAACTGCTCGGTATTTCGGACCGTACAATTCGTAATAAGCTAAAAAACCTGGAGAAGGATTCTTAGGTTTGGTTGATTAGTTATTAGTTATTAGTTATTAGTTGTAGATGCCTAAATAAGGTTGACATATTTAATATACTTGTACCCTATTGGTCGCCGTCAACGGCGGCCAATTTTTTTAGACTATACAACCACTAACCACTAACCACTAACCACTAACCACTAACCACTAACCACTAACCACTAACCAC
>CAZKIZ010000250.1:3959-5567 GCA_964552935.1 uncultured Rhodohalobacter sp.
TAACTGTTGTATAGCATAACATAGTTGACACTTTTTTGACTGTTAAGAGCGGGGCGAAGCCCCGGCCCCCTGCAGGGGGCGCTTAAGGGTCAATTTCATAGCACAAGTTCTTTGACATAGTGATAACAAGCTACCAATCAACCGGCATTTGATATTCAAATGTTTGAACCACCTTGTTGTCTTGCTGGACAAACAAACAGTGGTTTTCCACGCTGATTTCAGCAACCACATAGGAATACTTCAGACTCTGATCCACTCGAAAGGACTCGGTGGGAAGATGAAGCTTACAATCGCTTCGGATAAAGCGAACAAAGTAAATGCTGCCTTCTTCAAGAGGAATCCGCTCATCTAAACTGAACCGATCATCGTAGAGCATGGGTGGCAACAACTTCCGGGTGACTTGATCCGGGGTTTTATGCCCCAATGTGCTGTAGCGATGATGGCTGTTATGAAAGCGGCTAAACTTACGTGAGGCCTGGCCCAAATGCTCAAACCCGGTAAAGATTTGGGATCGAAAGAAGCGTTTGTCATAGGTATGATTGAATCGTTCTATAATCCCGTTACGCCACGGCTCGCCCACCGGAATAAACACCGGAGCGATGCCTAACGCCAGTGCAAAACGAACAACAATGCCAAAGCTACGTGGATAGCGGTTGCTGCCCCGAAAGGCTAACTCGTTATCCATTTGAAGGGCATCGGGCATTCCATGACCAGCCCAAAATTCAGCCAAACCCCTGGCGATGCCCAACGAGGCTTTGGTGCGTACCGGCACGGCTAAACAGGTTCGCGAGCACGTGTCGATGATGTTTACGCTGTAAAACCGTCCATCGCCTTTAATCCAGCGCGGGCCAACAAGATCCATCTGGTGGGTATGGTCAAACAACTCCGGATACTCCTTATTGGATCGCCGTCGGGGTTTGTCCTTGGTTAATCCATGACGGGCAATAATCCGGTTAATGGTCCAGACTTCAGGCGGGGTAATACCTTGGTTGCGCAGCTCATAGGAAATGGCAATTGCTCCGGTTTGAGCGATCCCCTGCTTCTCCAAGCGCTTGCGCGCATCAATGACCTGTTTCTCCACCGACCTCGTTACCTTGGTTGGGGTGGTTTTTGGAGCCCTGGATTGGTCTTCAAACCAATTACCTTCCCCACCCGCAGCCTGATAACGTTTTAGCCAATTGTAGAACCATTGGCGACTTTTTCCAAGCGAGCCCACAATACTGGTGACTGACTCACCCGCTTCATGTCGATTAATTGCTTGTTTTCTTTTCTCGTATTCGTTCATCCGGTTTTTGGATGAACACTACGAGAAAATCACTATGTCAAAGAACTGTTGTTTACAAAAAAGTGTAAACGATGTTATGCTACAAAATGTGTCAACTATGTCCTGCTATTTATCACGTATTTATTAAACGCAGGCTGATGTTCTCGAATTTTGTAACGCAAAGAGCTGCCCTTAGCTCAACTTCCGAAAGATGGTGTTGTAGTGGCTACAAAATAAGTTTCATTTAAAACAGTAAATCGGATATAAAATAAATGGTAGTCATCTTTTCATGGGTATAAGCCAGCCCCGTTTCGGGGCGGCATATCCGTAGCCCTACGGGAATG
>CAZKIZ010000251.1:0-5565 GCA_964552935.1 uncultured Rhodohalobacter sp.
CCTTTTCTTCAGTTCATTCCAAAGCAGTATCTTCGACAGAGTTGAATTATTCCTAAGATATCGCGCCTTCTCTTTCAATTTTAGGTTGTGGTGTATCTTCATATTTCCTCTCTGTTTTGATTCTCTCCGGAAGGAATATATTTACCGGATCAAATCAAGGCATGGATATACTTCCCCTTTTTTCAAAGGTGGATTGAGGGGTATTAACCGCAACACAGATACAATTGAAACGCTCATTATCACTGGCAAACCATTTAACACCCCTCTTTGTCTCCCCTGCCAGTGCTTTACTGGTCCCGGCCTGTCCCGAGCTTCGACTCGGGGGTGTATTATCCCGGGAGGGGAGAATCTATTTACCCAACAACAGAGTTTATCAAATGCAGTAAACTACTCTCTTTTTCCAAAAAGGGATTTATCACAACGCAGAGACGACCGAAACGCCCATATTCACTGGCAAACTCAGCAACACCCCTCGCCTCCGCTGTACTTCGGCACTCCCCTCCCCCGGGGAAATACATCCGGGACCCAAGCGAAGGCGAGAATTACCTCTCAATTACAAGCAAACCCTTCCCTTCATAGAAGGGCTCATCAGCACCGAAATGGAACTCATACAGTGCAGTGCTTAGCTTCTTGTTGGAGCTCCTAATCTCTTCAGCGGCGCCCTCTACCCCCTTCCACATAATAATCGTTTTCCATGGTTTACTGCCAAGAAGCCGGAGAAGGTCATCCACTTTGAACGCGTGCTTTGTGACGATCCCTGTTCCTTTTTCGAAATCAACAAGTGAAATGCTTTTTGCCAGGACCTCTGCATTAGGCAGAGGCATTCTCTCAACGATATCTCCCACCGCCTTCATCTTTTTCTTTACGTTATCGTTGAGCACCCACTGTTTTTCAGGATTTGCGATGGCCAATGGGATGCCCGGCAGCCCGCCACCGGAACCGGAATCGATCCACTCATCGTGATGATCGATCAAATTCAATGCCATTGGGAGCAGTGAATGAACGATGTGTTCTCTCACTGTTTCACGTGAAACACTCCGGCTGACGAGATTGATCTTTTCATTCCACTCCAGAAGGAGGTCTAAATAGATTTCAATCTCTTTTTCGTTCTGTTGGTAAATCTCACGCGCCCTATCCAATGTTTCACGTGAAACCTGTTCTCTTTTCATTTGATGTTTCACGTGAAACCTATCGTTTTAAGTAGATCATTAATACAGAAAGATCGCTTGCGGACACTCCGCTAATTCTTGAAGCCTGACCTATGGTCTCCGGCTTTATACGCTCGAGTTTTGAACGGCCCTCAGAAGAGAGACTTTTGATTCTGTCATAATTTATATCCAGCGGTATCGGAGACTCCTCTTTCTGCTTCATCTCCTCTACCATCTCAAATTCCCGCTCGATATAGCCGGCATATTTAATCTGAATCTCCACCTGCTCAAGCACCCGCTCATTTTGAGTGATCTTTTCAACCTCAGACTTCAACTCATCGTCCGCTGCAAGCAGGTGGCTCAAGTGAATCTCAGGTCGGGGAATTAAACTTTTTGCTTTAACCGGCTGACTCAACACGGTCGTCCCCTGTTCTTCAAGCATCGGGTCCATCTTATCCGGCCTGACCGTATAATTGCTTATCAGATCATAGAGTTCATCAATCTCATTCTTCTTCTGGCTGAATTCGGCATATCGCTCTTCATCAATCAACCCAAGCTTGTAACCAAGTGGTGTCAGACGAAGATCGGCGTTGTCCTGTCGCAACAGAATTCGATGTTCGGCTCTGGAGGTGAACATACGATACGGTTCTTCTGTCCCTTTATTGATCAGGTCATCAATCAATACTCCGATATATCCTTCAGAACGTTTTATCACAAATGGTTCTTCATCTTTTACCATCCGTGATGCATTTATTCCGGCAATCAGCCCCTGGCACGCAGCCTCTTCATAGCCGGTAGTTCCATTAATCTGTCCCGCAAAGAAGAGTCCGTTCATAATCTTAGTCTCCAGCGATCTCTTTACCTGGTGAGGAGGAAAGTAATCATACTCGATTGCGTACCCCGGGCGAAGCATCACCGCATTTTCGAAGCCGGGAATCGTTCTAAGTGCATGATATTGCACATCTTCCGGAAGCGAAGTTGAAAAACCATTCAGGTACATCTCGTACGTATCCCACCCCTCAGGCTCCAGAAACAGCTGATGACTATCTTTATCCGCAAACCGATTGATCTTATCTTCAATGCTTGGACAGTAACGCGGCCCAACCGACTTGATCCGCCCATTAAACATCGGGCTTCGATCAAAGCCGGTCTTTAGCATTTCGTGGACTTCGTTATTCGTATACCCAATCCAGCAGGTCATCTGTTCATCAATAGATGGAAGCTCTTTCGTTGTAAAAGAAAATGGGTTTGGATTCTCATCACCGTACTGTACTTCAAGCTGACTATAATCAATCGACCGTCCATCAATTCTTGGTGGTGTTCCGGTTTTCAATCGTCCCACTTCAAATCCAAAACGTTCAAGGGCAGCAGAGATCCCAACGGAGGCGCGCTCGCCTGAACGCCCTCCCCCATGCTGGCTCTCCCCAATATGGATCAATCCGTTCAGGAATGTACCGCTGGTAAGTACAACTGCTTTAGAGTTAAACTCCTGACCTGTTTGGGTAATCACACCCGTAATTTTATCTCCGCTTTCGTTGGTAATCAGATCTACAACATTGTCCTGCCGGAAATGGAGATTCTCAATTTTTTCAAGCTCCTCTCTCATCAGTTTCGAATAGAGTGAGCGGTCACTCTGGCAGCGCGGACTCCACATTGCCGGACCTTTACTGAGATTCAGCATTCGAAACTGCACTCCACTCTTATCACTAACAATACCGCTCAAACCGCCAAGCGCATCAATCTCCCGTACGAGTTGCCCCTTTGCCACACCGCCCATCGCGGGATTACACGACATCTTGGCGATGGCGTCCAGGTTCATCGTAATTAGCAATGTTTTTGATCCGCTCTTTGCCGCTGCGGCTGCAGCCTCACTTCCGGCATGGCCCGCACCAACAACAATTACATCGTATGCGGGATATAAACTACTCATATCTTCTTGTTTTTATTACACTTAAAATATTTTACCGATAATATATACAGATAATCAAAATACCGTTTATTTTGCAATAGTTAAACGATTGATACCTCCATATAATTTTCACAAATATCCGGAAACGAAACAATGTGGTTCAACAAAGAAAAAGAGAAACCCAAAACAGACTACTTTTCAAAAGAGTGGGTTGATGCGTGGCATACATCCATCAACAACAGTAAAAAGTACAAGGAGGCTGGCAAATCCTGGAATGCTCCGTTAATCCTGAAAATTGAACCAAAACCAAAACAGATAGAAGATCCAGAGGCAATAGGCATCTACATGAATCTGTCATACGGTAAGTGTTTGGAGATGCGGTATGCATACAGTGATGATGTGCCATCAACCGATATTATACTGACCGCAGAGGCATCGACATGGATAGAGATGATCGAAAAGAAAAAAGATCCCACCATGGCAATGATCAAGAGCAGAATAAAAGTAGAAAAAGGGAGCCTTATCTCTCTTTCAACTCAGCGCAAAGCCGCTACCGCCCTTCTGCAAACAGCGCCCACTATGTATGATGGCATTCCGATCCCCTCAGAAAAAATTGCCAAAACGGACACCCGTGAAGATCCGGCGCACACCTCTTTTGCCTCCACAACCCGCGGATTAAATCTCGAAAGCTATCCCATGAAGCTGTTCCAAAAGGCGAAACAGTTCGGTATATGGGATCCGGCAGATATCGATCTTTCTGAGGACAAAGAGCAGTGGAATACGTTTACTTCTGAAGAGAAAAAAATACTTTCTCATCTGTGCGGACTTTTTATGGCCGGTGAAGAAGCCGTAACACTCGACCTTCTGCCGCTGATTCAGGTTGTTGCAAAAGAGGGACGAATTGAAGAGGAGATCTTCCTCACCTCCTTTCTGTGGGAGGAGGCGAAACACACAGAGTTCTTCTCGAGATATGTTCAATCCGTTATGACAGAAAACCCGGACTTTGAACAGTTTCATAAACCGATGTATAAAATCCTGTTTTATGAAAAGCTTCCAAGAGCGTTGAACGCCCTCTCTACAGATTCATCACCGAAAGCCCAGCTTAAAGCATCCGCAACCTACAATATGATTGTGGAGGGCACCCTTGCCGAAACCGGGTATGCCGCATTCTCTAAAATGCTGACGGAGAACGATCTTCTGCCGGGAATGCAGGAGGGAATAAACAAGCTAAAGCAGGATGAATCGCGCCATATTGCATACGCAATTTTTCTTATCAACCGTCTGCTCGATGAAAATCCGAATCATGGCGAAGATCTTGAACTCCTGCTGGAGGAGCTGCTCTACGACGCAACAAATATCATCCAGGAGATCTTCTCTCAGTACGAAGTTGTTCCCTTTGGATTAAAGCAGGACTGGTTTTTAAATCACGCTATTAAACAGTTTCAGAACCGAATTACCAAGTTAAAACTGTAACCGTTACATCAAAGAGTATGGTTATCATAGTAATGGGCGTATCGGGTTGCGGAAAAACAACCGTTGGAAAACTTCTGTCAAAAAAGACGGGGCTTCCCTTTTTTGATGCTGATGATTTTCATCCTCCCGAAAATGTTCGAAAAATGAAATCGGGTCAGCCTTTAAATGATACCGACCGCCAGCCCTGGCTGGGAAATTTATCCGCTAAGATATCTGAATGGAACCGATCCGGCGGAGCCATCCTTGCCTGCTCAGCTTTGAAAGAGGCGTATCGGGAAACTCTGAGTTCTGGAGAAGGAGAAACAGAGTTCGTTTATCTGAAAGGCTCTAGGAGCGTGATATTTGAACGAATGAAGAAACGTGATGGACACTACATGCCGCCGGAACTTCTGGATTCGCAATTTGAGGCGCTTGAGGAGCCGGAAGAAGCAATAACGATTTCGATTAACCAGTCACCGGAAATTATTGTTCATGAGATTGTTAACCATCCAAAGCTGTTGCATCTTACCTGATGATTCTTTAGCTACTGTATGTTTATATAAAGCTAACTAACGTCACCAAATGAAATCAACCATCGGCGTATACGGCCTCGGTGTGATGGGCCGCAACCTGGCACTAAATCTTGAGGGGAAAGGCAACCGGGTGTCCGTATACAACCACCCGATGCCCGGTGAAGAAGATGTGGTTTCCGACTTCATAGAAAAAGAGGGTAAATCTAAATCGTTTTTTGGTGCACAAACACTGAACGATTTCATTCACTCACTGGAATCGCCCCGTAAAATTCTCATCATGGTGAAAGCCGGTCCTCCTGTGGACAGCGTGATTAAGGAATTGACGCCTCATCTCGATAAAGGCGACATCCTGATTGATGGCGGCAACTCTCATTTTAATGATACAGAACGGCGATCTGAGATACTCACCAATAAAGGAATCCATTTTGTAGGAATGGGAGTATCCGGCGGTGAAGAAGGAGCACGGTTTGGCCCGTCGATGATGCCCGGCACAACAGAAAAGATTTGGAGTCAGCTCTCTCCA
>CAZKIZ010000252.1:0-5394 GCA_964552935.1 uncultured Rhodohalobacter sp.
GGGGATTTCAGCCGAGGGACCTATTACAGTTTTTAACTTGAATCAAAAGGCGTATTCTACAATATTGGATGCATTATTATGATCACATACATCCTATTTACACTGTTCGATTCGATGAGACTCAAAACCTAAATCTCAACTATTACTACCTAAATGACCTCAAGACGCAACTTTTTTAAACTCTCTCTCCTTTCTTCAACTGCCCTTCTGCCCGGCGTCTTACAAAGCGGAGCCGAATTTTTTTCGGAAAAGCGTAAAGACAATGGAGTAAAACATAAGCCGCTCTTATTATCAACCTGGAATCACGGGTTAGCAGCAAATGAAAAGGCGTGGAATGTTCTCAAAAATGGTGGTTCTATACTCGATGCAGTAGAAGAGGGCGTAAAAATCACAGAGGCCGATCCTGCCAGCCGAACGGTTGGACTAAATGGGTTTCCTGACCGGGAAGGCTTCGTTACACTCGATGCATCCATCATGAAAGGAAGCGGCGATTGCGGCGCTGTCTGTTTTGTGCGACAGATAAAGCACCCGATTACTCTGGCGAGGAAAGTTATGGAGAACACACCGCACGTACTGCTCGCGGGTGAAGGCGCCCGGCAATTTGCTATTTCTGAGGGGATGCCGCTGGAAGAGGAAATTCTGCATCCCGAATCAAAAGAGGCGTACGAGGAGTGGCTTGAAGAGCAGGAGTACCGCCCCATCATCAATATCGAGAATCACGACACCATCGGGATGATTGGACTCGATGCTGACGGCAACCTGGCCGGATCGTGCACTACAAGCGGACTTTCGTTCAAAATGCACGGACGCGTGGGTGACAGCCCGCTAATCGGTGCCGGACTCTATGCAGATGACGAAGTTGGAGCCGCAACCGCCACCGGAATGGGTGAAACCATCATAAAAGTTTGTGGCAGTTTTCTGGTGGTTGAGTTGATGAAGCAGGGCCGCTCGCCGCAGGAGGCCTGCGAGGAAGTGGTAGACCGTTTGATCCGGAAAAACAGGGAGAATATTGAAGATATGCAGGCCGGCTTTATCGCTATTAATAAAGAGGGCGAATATGGCGGCTACGCAGTACAGCCCGGCTTTAACTTTGCAGTACAACACCAGCAGGGAAATAACCTTGAAGATGCTGAAAGTTATTTTGGTTGATTGGGAGATGGTTTATAGATATTGGTTATTTGTTATCGGTTATTAGTTGAATTATAGATTTAGGGGAGATTTCCTCTCCTCCCGGGAGGAGACAGACACCGAGCGTCCAGCGATGAGGCAGAGGTGGGTCGTCGGTCATGACCCGATGTTGCATTAACTCAGAGCTGAACCCACCCACCCTGCTCATGCGCGTTGTAAATCTCAGTGATCACCCGGTTTACCTCTGCAGCTTCGTTTGCTCTGATTAGAGAAACATCAGGCACGCCCGCAACCGCATCAAAGAAGAGTTCAAGCGGATGTTTATCATCTTCAGGCAGGTCTGTCCAGGCTGATGAGGGATCTGCACCCATTGCCGGAATTCTCATAAACAGTTCACCGTCCGTCACCCGCAGATGCCCTTCCGTGCCTGAAATCTCGATCTTGTTGGGATTGGCGTGATCCACCCATCCGCCTGCAATTGTAGCAACCGCCCCGGATTCAAATGTGACCATCCCCTCGCCATACTCATCACTTGTCGGATAGCGCTCCAGCACTTCGTTCACATAGCCGGTGCACGCTTTGGGCGAATCCCCCTCCATAAACCACAGCAGCAGATCCATCACGTGAGATCCCAGATCACCAAAAGCCCCAACCCCGGCCTGATCAACATCAGTCATCCAGAACCAATCGGTATCGAACCAGCCGCCAATTGCCCCGCTGTGAACGTTGCTGAGCCTCAGGCGGGTAATCTCACCCAATGAGCCTTCCTGTACCAGCGACCGAATTTTCCGGTTCACTCCGCTGCTTCGCATAAAGTACCCGGTTTGAAATATTACCCCTGCCCTGTTTACCTCATCTGCGATAGCGTAGGCTTCATCCCCATTCAAACCCACCGGTTTCTCCACAAATATATGTTTGCCGGCCTGCACGGCGGGAGGTACAAGTTCGGCGTGAAGGTTAGTCTGCGAACAAATGACAATCCCGTCAACGTCCGGATCTTCAAAAATAACGGAAGGCTCCTCCACAATGTCACCACCGGTCACATCCTGTCGTTCAGCCGCAGTTTCAGATGCTGGATCCCACACATATTTTGTGATTACGTTCCTGGCATCAGACATCATAGAGGCAAAGCCCGGTGCATGAATATGCGCCCCGCCAACAAGAGCAAGGGTTATCGGCTCCACCCTATTTCGTGTTTTAGCGGAGGATGCCATCGACCCGAATGCAAACGGTGAAACAGCAAGCGCGGCGGCGCCGGCCGACAGATGGCGAATTGCTGTGCGACGGGTGATTTTGGTTTCATGTTTTTTGGTCATGATTTCACTGTTATTAGTTTCATATAAATTTACCGGATGGCTAATCGTCTTTGTATATACAATATTGCTAAACATTAGTAAATTGAATAAATAACTTTCTCACCAACTTAGCAAGTTGCGTAATAAGCAGTTGGTTCGGACATAAACGAAACACGTCTTTATCTGTTTTCTGAATATTAAACCCTGTTCAGATTAGCTAATCGAATATTTCCGTTGATAAGATTTGGAATCCAAATATCCTTGAACCATTTTATTTGGTAATTTTCCGGCCTTATTTGTGAATAAACATTGATTAACAACTATCAACCCAACGACATCAGAACACAATGGCTTATAAAAGCACCAAAAACGGAAGTAAATATGACGTAGTAATTGTGGGCTCCGGAGCGGGCGGCGGCATGGCCGCAAAGGTGCTGGCCGATGCAGGCCTTTCGGTAGCCGTACTGGAAGCCGGGGGCGATTACGATCCCGCCAAGGAGGAGTACCGGACCCAGCTCAGGTGGCCGTGGGAATCACCCAGGCGGGGCGCCAACACGGTACGCGATTTTGGCGACTTTGATGCCTTATGGGGCGGATGGGAGATCGACGGTGAGCCATACCTTCGGGAGGATGGAACATCGTTTGACTGGTTCAGAGCGCGTATGCTTGGCGGCAGAACCAACCACTGGGGGCGTATATCACTTCGGTTCGGGCCCAAAGATTTCAAACGAAAAGAGATAGACGGCCTGGGTGAAAACTGGCCCATCAGGTATGAGGATGTGAAGCCCTACTACGATCAGGTTGATAAGCTGATTGGGGTGTTCGGAACAAACGAAGGGATTGAAGACGATCCGGATGGATTTTTTCTGCCCCCGCCAAAACCGCGGCTCCATGAACTCTACATAAAGAATGGTGCTGAAAGAGCCAATATTCCCGTCATTCCTTCCAGATTATCAATCCTTACCCGCCCGGTTAATAACCGCCGCGGAGCCTGTTTTTACTGTAACCAGTGTAACCGTGGCTGTAACGTGTATGGAGACTTTTCAGCTGGATCCTGCCTGGTACAGCCCGCCATGGAGAGAGGCAAAGTAGAACTCTATACCATGGCGATGGTCCGTGAGGTAACCACCAATTCTGAAGGTCTCGCCGATGGCGTGATCTACATCGATAAACAGGATATGCAGGAGAAACATATTCCGGCCCGATCGGTGATGCTCGGCGCATCGGCGTGTGAATCGGCCCGAATCCTGCTCAATTCAAAATCCCCGCAGCACCCTGATGGCCTTGCAAACGGAAGCGGTGTTGTGGGCCGCTACCTGCACGACTCTACCGGGGCCGACCGGATGGCCATCGTCCCTGAATTGATCGACCGGCAGAGATACAATGAAGATGGAGTAGGCGGAATGCACGTCTATACTCCCTGGTGGCTCGATAATAAGGATCTCGATTTCCCCCGCGGATACCATCTCGAATACTGGGGAGGCATGAGCATGCCCGGTTATGGAACCGGCTTCGGGATGGATTCGATGCGGCAGTACGTAACGAATGAGATGGGGCGCCCTTCTCCCAATGGCGGATATGGAAAAGGTCTTAAAAAAGATATCAGAAAACTATACGGCTCAACACTGGGAATCTCCGGTCGGGGCGAAAGCGTGGCAATGTACGATAATTACTGTGAGGTAGATGACGGCACAGTGGATAAATATGGTATTCCTGTACTGAAGTTCCACTACCAATGGAGCGATTATGAACGCAAACAGGCTCAGCATATGCACGATACGTTTGAGGAGATCCTCACCAATCTCGGCGGAACTCTCCTTGGCAGTAAACCTGGGGCTGAATCGGATTATGGGCTTCATACGCCGGGCCGTATCATCCACGAGGTGGGAACCACCCGAATGGGGAATGATCCAAAATCGTCCGTGCTGAATAAATTTTCGCAGGCGCACGAGTGCAAAAACCTCTATGTGGTGGATGCAGGCTCTTTCGTATCACAGGCCGATAAAAACCCGACATGGACCATCCTGGCTCTCTCCTGGAGAGCTTCGGATCATCTTGTGGATCAGATGAGGAAGGGGGAGATTTGAGATTTGAGATAACCTTGAAAGTAAAATACCAATCAGATTATGGATCGACGTGAATATTTGAAATTATGCCTTGTAGGATCGGCCGGGGCCGGCCTCTTATTAGCTACCGGCTGCACGGCTGAGGACAGGAAAAAGAGTGAAGAGATTATTGAACAGGACCGAGTGTTTGGCTACGGCCGCACCGAGGAGGAGAAGGAGCATGATGCGAGGCTGCACAAAGAGACCTTCTTTACAGATACGGAATTTAGGATGGTTGAAATTCTGGCTGATATCATTATCCCGGCTGATGAAACCTCAGGCAGTGCCACGGATGCAGAAGTACCAGATTTTATCGAGTTTATGATGAAGGACTTCCCTCCTTTCCAGGTTCCAACCAGGGGTGGCTTGATGTGGCTCAACAATCAGTGCATCCGCAGGTTCAATAAGCCATTTCTCGACTGTAGTGAATCGGAGCGAATGGAGGTTATAGACGATATCGCCTGGCCCGATGAAGCAGAGCCGGAGATGGAATATGGTGTACGATTTTTCGACAGGATGCGAAACCTGACGGCCACAGGCTTTTTCACATCCAGAATGGGTATCGAAGATCTCGACTACAGGGGAAACAGACCCGGCTTCTGGGATGGCGTCCCTGATGATGTACTTCAAAAGCACGGACTCTCTTACGACCAAAAAACTCTCGACGAAACTATCAAAGAGGAAGACCGCTACCGCGTCGCCGAATGGGATGATGAAGGGAATATTTTGTAACGCCCTCTTTCCCGACAGGCTTTCACCGCTGAGCCGCGGGGACGCGGAGTGAAATATACTTCGTCGGAAAATTGCCCCAAAGGGATCGCTTGGCGGCATCTTTCGTCCGACGAATCTCTGGGATCATTCTCTAA
>CAZKIZ010000252.1:5404-5528 GCA_964552935.1 uncultured Rhodohalobacter sp.
CCATTCTTGGTCAGATCCCGAAGGATTTCACCGCTGAGCCGCAAGGACGCGGAGTAAGATACACTTCGTCGGACGATTGTCTATTTCGTCCGACGAATCTCTGAGATCAATCTCTAAGTCTGCA
>CAZKIZ010000253.1:0-5461 GCA_964552935.1 uncultured Rhodohalobacter sp.
GTTCTGCTTCAAATGAACCATCACCGTTATTGAATAGAATCACAGATCGTAACTCGTTTACTTCAAGTAACAGCGCCTCCCTTATTGCCTCCTCACCAAAAAGTTCCTGAATCGATTTGGAGGCGTAATCTGCGTAGCTTGTGATCTGCTGCGTCAGCTGCGGAAACTCCTGTAGCAGTTCATCAAGCTGTTCGAACGGTACATCTTTTCCATCAACTCGTTTCGACATTAAACCGGATGTGTATCCACTCTGATCATAATCGTACACGAAAAGTCGTAGTGGGTCATCGCCTGCCGCCTGCATTCTTGAATTGGTTCCAAAGTTGCCGGCGATGATATCAAGGCGGCCGTTATCATTCAGATCATCGATGTAAACAGACTGCCACAGGCCGCTCAGATTTTCAAACCCGAGTTCTTGAGTTATATTCACAAGGTTCCCATTTCTGTTTTCAAAGACAGTAACCGGCATCCATTCACCAACCACGATAAGATCCTCATACCCGTTTCCGGTAATATCCGCCCAGGCTGCATCGGTTACTTTCCCGATATTTCTCAGTCCGGGTGCCACATCATCGGTTATATCTTCAAAACGCCCTGTTCCATCATTTCTGAGCAGAACACTTTCAGGTGAAATTCCGTAATTCCACGGAATTGAACGGGACCCGACAAAGAGGTCAGCATGACCATCACCATCAACATCTGATGAAACCACAACGCTGCCATTATTCCTGATATCAGGCAAACGATCTGTTGATTTCTTAAAACCGCCGTTACCTTCATTGATATAGAGACGATCTTTGTATAGCTCATCGGTTTCAAATAACTGGCTGCCCCCGCTTACGACGTAGAGATCTGACAGACCGTTACCGGTAGCGTCAAAAAAATGGGCGTCCACATCTTCATACCGGCGATCTTCTGAAAGCAGGTTTTCATTTGATAACTCAAACTCCCCTAAACTGTTTTGCATATACAATGCCGATATACTTTGATGTGCATTGCCTATAAAAATGTCATCCAATCCATTTCCGGAGACGTCTCCCACAGCCATTGCAGGCCCCATTCTGCTCAACCTGTACGGAATAAGAGGTTCTTGTGAAAAATCGTTGTACCGGTTTTCGCTATGCACAAATTGAGTTAGTTCAGATGGCTCATCCACTTTCTCAAAAAGGGAGTCCTCGTAGTTTCTGTGTAAACGGGAATAGTCAAAATCCCCTGATGCATCTGCGTGATCAAACGTAACAATCTGGTTTAAGGTAATCGCTTCGGTGGATTGATACGATCCATCCGGCCAGATTACAAGAGCCGAGTCAACCGCGGTGTTCTCACCGAGTCCAAAGTGGAGCTGATGGGGTATAGAAGACTGAAATCCACGAACAGGCATCTGCTCCTGGTAAAATACAGAATCATCCTTGTATAGAATGACTTTAGTTCCAATTCCTGTAGAGTTAAACTCACTCCCCTTAAGCGACACCTTCAGGTAGTTTCTCAAAGAGTCCGCAACAGCATTGTTTCTATATACAAAAGACGGCATGTTCACATTGCTGACAACGAGATCGAGCATACCGTTCTGGTTTAAATCTACATAAACAGCTCCGCTGGAAAAAGAAGGCTGCTCCACACCCCTGCTTTCGGTAACATCCTCGAACAGCAGGTCGCCGTGGTTTTTAAAAAGATAGTTTGGAACCTCAATAGGCGGCATAAACTGAATCGACTCAAACTCCTCCTCCGAAATTCTCCCTTCCGTGCTGCGCTCCCTAAAATCCCCCACTCTTCGAATATAATCCAGGTCATTGGGTCGCCGAACCATCCCGTTTGTTACAAAAAGATCTTTGTATCCGCTATTGTCAAGATCAGCAAAAAGAGAGGCCCAGCTCCAGTCCGTTTTTGCCAGGCCGAGGGTAAAAGCCAATTCGCTGAACAGAGGAGTTCCATCGGGAGAGAGTCCCCGGTTCACCTGGAGCGTATTTCGTGCATTCTTTGGACCAAACCCAAACTCTGCCTTCGCTTCTTCAATCACCTGCAGATCCGGACCGCCCGATCTCATGAATGAATCGTGGTCTTCGGGCATCATATCCAGCGACACAATATCCACGTAACCATCGTTGGTTATGTCGGCAACGTCATTTCCCATTGACGATCCGCTCGTATGACCGATCGACTGATACAGTGATTCAGTAAAGGTACCATCTCCGTTGTTGATATACAGATAATCGTTTTCGTGAAAATCATTCCCTACATAAATATCGGGCCAACCGTTTTTATTGATATCACTCACCGCCACTCCAAGACCGTACCCCAAAGCACTGCTGATGATTCCTGCCTCCTCTGTTACATCCGTAAAGCGATCACCGTCGTTGCGAAAAAGGCGGTCACCAGCTTTAGGGTCCTTAATATCTCGCAGCACATCTACCGGACCATAGGTTTTCTCACTGTGAAAAGAGTGATTGAGGATAAAGAGATCGAGCCGGCCGCTTTTATTGTAATCGAAGAATACGGCCTGCGTTGAGTACCCCTCAAAATCGATCCCAAACTCAGAAGCACGTTCTGTAAATGTGCCGTCACCGTTGTTGATAAAGAGCTGATTTGGCCCCGTTTTATCCAGATAATTTACCCGGCTTACATAAATGTCGAGGTACCCGCTGCCGTTTACATCGGCCATCACAACGCCGGTTGACCACGCACCGGGATCGCCCGCAACACCTGCACTTTCGGTCACATCCTCAAATTGAAAGTCACCGCGGTTCAAATAGAGTTTATTGGGCTCTTCATTGCCCACAAAAAACAGGTCCGGCAGCCCGTTGTTGTTAAGATCTCCGGCAGCAACACCACCACCGTCGTAGAAATACATATAATTTATAATATTGAAATCGCGGGTACTCGTTACGTGGTTTTCAAAATCGATATTGGTCTGGGCAGATGTCAGAAGAATAAACTGTTTTTCATCTTCTGTTGAGCAACCTGAAAGAAAGAGCAGCAGAAAAAGAGATGCCAATCCAAAGGCTGACTTGATATAGAATAATTTCGTCATAAAACTTTTTAGTATGAAAAGATCACACGCTTCCGGGAACTCAACTGATATCAGTTATCCAGCGGAAATGTCAGAACTGTAAATGGGTGAAAATAGCGTATCAGATGTAATTATTACAGAATATAAAATGAGCTGCACTTAACTGTACAGCTCATTCATAATAGTTTGATATAAATGAATCCGACGACTAATCGGTTCCAAGGATTCGTTTATTCAGTTCGGTATCGCTGCCGGCACCTGCAAAATCATCGAACGCCTTATCCGTGACACGGATGATGTGATCCTGGATGATTTGAGCACCTTCTATTGCGCCCTGTTCGGGATGTTTTATGCAGCACTCCCACTCCAGTACAGCCCAGCAATCGATTCCATACTGCGATAGTTTTGTAAAGATTCCATTGAAATCGATCTGACCATCGCCGATAGACCGAAATCGTCCCGGACGATTGATCCAGCTTTCATATCCGCCGTAGACACCTGCTCGTCCGGTGGGATTAAACTCTGCATCTTTGACGTGAAACGATTTGATGTAGTCTTTGTAGATATCGATAAACGCCAGGTAATCGAGCTGCTGAAGGATAAAGTGGCTTGGATCGTACAAAATACGTGCTCTAGGATGATTCCCGGTTGCCTCAAGGAATTTCTCGTAGGTTATTCCGTCGTGAAGGTCTTCTCCGGGATGAAGTTCGTAGCAGACATCCACTCCGTTTTCGTCAAACTCATTCAGAATCGGTTTCCACAATCTAGCGAGTTCAGCAAAACCATCATCCACCAGGCCGGCTGGACGCTGCGGCCAGGGATAAACAGTATGCCACATCAATGCCCCTGAAAATGAAGCGTGCGCGTTCAGGCCAAGATTGGCACTGGCTTTGGCAGCCATCTTCAACTGGTTAACAGCCCACTTCTGACGCTCTTTTGGATTTCCGTGAACTTCTTCGGGCGCAAATCCATCAAACATAACGTCATAGGCCGGATTTACGGCTACAAGCTGCCCCTGTAAGTGCGTGGAGAGTTCAGTGATTTCCACACCTGTCTCCTCAATCTTTCCCTGGTACTCTTCTGCATAGGTTTTGCTCTCAGCAACTTTTTTCAGATCGATCAGTCGCGGTTCCCAGGTAGGAATCTGTACACCCTTGTAACCCAAAGATGCGGCCCATTCACAAATCGATATGATATCGTTATAAGGCGCTTCATCGTCAACAAACTGTGCTAAAAATATGGCGGGTCCTTTTATTGATTTCATCATTTTTTAAACGGTGTCCATTTGGTTTTTGATTTGTTTGATTCGAGCATTGTATCGACAAAAGCCATTCCGCGGATTCCATCATCAGCACCAGGGAAATCGTAATCATCCATAGAGCTGAAGTTTCCATTTTTAAAATCGGAGACGGCACTGTGAAATTCGAGATAGATATTTGCAAACGCTTCAAGATATCCCTCGGGGTGGCCGGGCGGAGTTCGCATGAACTTTGCGATTTCATCCGCGAGGTACCCTGTTCCGGCCCGAAGGGTTTGGTACGGGCCATCCAGAGTTTTATAATGGAGTGAATTCGGATCAGAATGAATCCATTTCACCCCTCCTTTTTCTCCGTACACTCTCAGCATAAGGTCATTTTCCTCTCCTGCAGCAATTTGAGTTGCCATAAGAACACCTGACGCATCGTTCTCAAACTTCAACAGAGCGGCAGAGTCATCATCCAGTCGCCGATTTTCAACGTATATGTTTACGTCGGCCGAAATTTGAGTAATATTTAGCCCGCTTACATATTCAGCCAAATTTGCAGCGTGTGTTCCGATATCGCCAATCGCACCTCCGGCACCCGATTTTTCGGGATCAGTCCGCCAGGATGCCTGTTTATTTCCTTCTTCTTCTAACGGGGTAGCCAACCAGCCCTGAGGGTACTCCACATAAATTTTCCGGACTTTACCCAGCTGACCGGAAGCGACCATGTGCCGCGCCTGTTTCACCATTGGGTAGCCCGTGTAGGTGTGTGTAAGGGCCAGGATATTACCGGTATCATCCACAATTTTTTTAAGGTCTTTCGCTTCTTTCAACGAGAAGGTTATCGGCTTATCAATGATTACGTGAAATCCATTTTCAAGGGCAAGTTTTGCCGGTTCGAAGTGAACATGGTTCGGCGTGACAATAGAAACCGCTTCCATTCTTTCATCAACAGGGAGCTTACTCTCCTTTTCAAACATCTCTTTGTACGTGCCGTATACCCTCGAGGAGTCGAGTGACAGTTCATCTCCCGTTTTTTTCGATTTTTGAGGGTCACTGCTGAACGCTCCGCAAACCAGTTCAAACTTTCCGTCCATGGCAGCTGCCTTTCGGTGAACTTCACCGATGAAAGCACCGACACCGCCGCCTACCATACCTAATTTTATTTTCTTGCTCATGTAAACAATCTGTTTTTAACTGTTTTTGATCTA
>CAZKIZ010000254.1:0-4499 GCA_964552935.1 uncultured Rhodohalobacter sp.
AGATATCGTTTGAGGCATCGCCGGGCGAAATCGTTGCACTGGTAGGGCCCAGTGGTGCAGGGAAAACCACGCTGTTGAACCTCATTCCCCGATTTTACGATCTGCAGACGGGAGTGATCCGGGTTGATGGGATCGATATCAGCAGCATCAAACAGCAATCACTCCGGCAGCAGCTTGCGATGGTTCCCCAGCAGATCGAGCTTTTCAGCACCTCCATCATGGAGAATATACGTTACGGTCGTCTTGATGCCTCTGAAGAGGAAGTGGAAGAGGCGGCCCGTCAGGCGCAGGCTCACGAATTTATCACCGCTCATCCCGATGGTTATGGTGCCCTGGTTGGAGAGAAGGGCATTAAACTAAGCGGAGGGCAGCGTCAGCGGATCGCTATTGCCCGGGCCATTCTTAAAGAGCCGCGAATTCTGCTGCTGGATGAAGCCACCTCCGCGCTGGATTCAGAATCGGAACAAGCTCTGCAAACTGCACTCGATAACCTGATGGAGAATCGCACCACGTTTGTTATTGCACACCGGCTCTCCACCATTCGCAACGCGTCGATGATACTTGTGATGGATCAGGGCAAAATTGTGGAGCGCGGAACCCACTCAGAACTTATACGAGGGGATGGCCTCTACAGGCACCTTCACGATCTTCAGTTTGGTGAAAAAGTCATTTCCTGACCCACCCATCTGTCTTCCCTCCCTTCAGGTTTGAATAGAGAGGAGGTAAGCCCTCTCCTCCGCCGGAGGAGACCGCCACTAAAGCGACTGCTGCAAGCAGGGCAGCGACGTGGCAGAGGTGGGTTCGTGGTGTTTGGGAACTTCGCAGTGTCGTGAATAAACCCATGACTATTCCTCTGTACGCTCTATTGTTTACTTCCTACGTTGAAAAGCACTCTGTATAGAGGGCAGGACTTTGAGGCCTGCGAGAGTGCGCCTTCCAGATTTGTTGGTGGAGTCTGGGTTCGTAGTCTATGGAGTGATGAAGGCTTTGCAATAGAATGAACGCCTTTAAGACTCGTCTGACGAAAGAGACAATCGTCAGACGAGGGGTACATAAAGACCTCTGAGCAGTCGCTGTTTGTGCCTGCCGGTGCTTTTCCGGTCCCGGCGGATGCCTGGGTGCTCTGTCTCCTCCCGATAGGAGAGGGTTAATTTTTCAGTGCTCGGTTGTGATATGAATACAAGTAACCCAATCCGTATAGCGGATGAAACATATTATAATCTTTGAATTTATCCCCTGAAATGGAAAGTCACTCAAAGACGAGAAAGTGCCGTCGGGCACGGCAGATATAAGAGACTAAAATGTTCACACACCCAAAAGAAAATACGATCACCGGAGCCGGGGCGTTACCTGCTCTAATTCAAAGCTAAATAAATGATTATATGAACTTTCGCCTCCTTCCTTTTATTGCCTTTTTATTGATTTTTGCCGCGTGTGAAACTACATCAGAGCCCTTTCCGGATCCGGATGAGAATGACAACGGAGATGTGGTAGAAGGGAGTGTTGTGGAGGCTTTTCCCAATCTGTCATTTCAAAGACCGCTCGATATTCAGAATGCGGGTGATGGAAGCGACAGAATATTTGTGGTTGAGCAGCAGGGAGTGATTTCTGTCTTCCTAAACGAGAGGGATGCAGATGAAAAAGGCCAGTTCCTGGATATTCGTGGAAAGGTAGATGATTCTGCAAATGAGAAGGGGTTACTTGGACTCGCATTTCATCCGGATTTTGAAAACAATGGATATTTTTATGTGAATTATACCGCATCAAATCCAAGCCGCACAATCATCTCCCGGTTCCAGGTTTCTCAGAATGATGAAAATGCTGCAGATCCCGGCAGTGAAACAGAGCTGATCACTTACAACCAGCCTTTGAGTAACCACAACGGAGGACACGTTGCTTTTGGACCGGACGGATATCTCTACATCGCATCGGGTGATGGCGGGGGCGGTGGTGATCCGGGAAACAACGCTCAGGACAGAACCAACCTGCTGGGCGCAATTTTGCGAATTGATGTAGATCAGCCACAGAATGGTAACGAGTACGGAATCCCGGCCGACAACCCCTTTGTAAATAACGATGAGGGATTTCGTGAAGAAATTTTTGCATACGGTCTGAGAAACCCGTGGCGTTTCAGTTTTGATGCGGCCACCGAGGAGCTTTGGGTGGCCGATGTAGGCCAAAGCGACCGCGAAGCGATTCACATCGTGGAGAACGGCCTGAATTACGGCTGGAATATGATTGAGGGATCGATATGCTATCCGCCCGGATCTGCCTGCGACACTGAAGGATTGGAGATGCCGGTCTATGAGTATGATCACAGCGCTGGAGATCGATCCATTACAGGAGGCTTTGTTTACCGGGGATCGGATTTCCCTCAGCTTGACGGGCTCTACATCTATGGGGATTTTATTTCGGGCAGAATCTGGGCTCTTGATGTTTCAGATCCGGAAAACCCGGTCAACACCGAACTTTTCAACGCAAGCTTCAACATTCCTTCATTCGGCGTGGATGAACAGAACGAGATCTACGTCGCAGGCTTTGATGGAAAGATCTATCGTCTTGGTAGTGAAATTACGGAAGGGATGTAAGGGAGGGGTACCCTAAAACATTATGGCCCCATCTCTGAGCAGTCGCTGTTTGTGCCTGACGGTGCTCTGTCTCCTCCGGGGGAGGAGAGGTATATTTCTCTCCTTTTGTGAGCAATGGCACTAACTTTAGTATTTATCATTTTTCTATAATTTTATTTTGACTTATAAATTAATCGTCTGTCCAAGACTCACCGGCCTCTGATTTCTGAAGGCGGTGGGTGCTTTGCGGGGAGTGCATGCGATGTTTGTAAAAACATACCGGCCAAATCTTTGTTTAAAGTGACAAAACGAGATGGACCATTGTTTTTACATCGCAAAACGGACCGTAAAGCCCGCCTGAAGGAATCATTCGCCCGGCGGTTTTTGGGTACTTTTGAACGCTCAAAAGTACCAGGGGAAAATGTATTGTTTTCCTATATAAGTGACATTAATTTTGGGAGGGGACAGACTTTAGAAATCTCACTGAGTGAGTATTTTAAAAGGCAGGGGTGGGTTCGTAAAGGCCAAGATGTTAGTTTCAATGGCCTGTAAACTCGTCGGACGAAAAAAAATAATCGTCTGACGAGGGATTACCCATTTACGATTGCCAGTCCTGCAGAAACCTCATCCACAAGCCGCCATGTAAAGGTATTGGTATCGAACAGAATGCGGAATACATGTTCGTTTTCCGTGACCACTATATAGTGAAAATGCTGTCCTTTCCCCCGGCGGTCACTGTAAAACTGGCGGATTTCATGAATTTTATACGCACTGCCGTCCGGTTTTTCGAAACGGTAGGGGGTAATTGGGTAACGGAGGTTTTTGTTTGGAACGCCCCTGAAGGCGCTCAGTACGTTGATGGGAGGATAGTTTTCTGCATTCATCGGTTTCTGTATGATTAGGTTAGAAGTACAGATGTTATTGTACAGTGGAAGAGTGACCCCGTGATGGCACCGCAATTGTCGCTATCGGTCAACCCGAATTTTCATGACGATAAGTGTGATTCAATCTGATGCACTAAACATAAAGCACATACATCAAATGGATAGCAGCCCAAATTTGAGCTGCAAGTATTGCGGCATGCAAAGATTGATTCTGGTGAAACATCCGGGTTATCAGATACTGGCTGCTTCGTCACCTGAAAGAGTTTATTTCTGCTGTGTCAGCAGGTGATCACCATACGAAGGAAGTGAACCCGACTTCAGAATACAATCAGGAATTTTGACAGGTGGAGATGCTGAAGAGCAGGCATGATTTATGAAAGAGAAAAATCAGATGAAATGCATAGATAAGATGTCCTGCTGAACTTAGTCGGCAGACTTCCTGTTAAGGAGATAGAAGACATGCAGTTACGAAAAATAAAACACAAAGCCGTGGTAGTCTTGAGTTAAGAGTACAGACAATCAAGTGCCGGCAAATTCAAACACTTAACGAAAGGATAAAATTATGAAGGCGACAGAAAAAACACGCAAAGAGTTGGAAAAAAGAGTTGAAAAACTGGAACGGTTGATCGCAAAAAAGGGGATTGGTTCCGACTATCTTGGAAAAGCAGAACGCGTTCAGCGTGATCTGAACCTGGCACTTTTTATTGGAACCACGGCAATCGTAGCGGGACTCACAATCTGGTCAATCTATCACTTTAGTGATGAGTGATCTCTGACCTTATTTACGAATGATAAATTGACTTTCCAGGTATCATTTAATGATGCCGTCAAATTAATACCTGAAAAAACCCGGTTCCCCAGAAGGCTCCGGGTTTTTTTATGTCCAAATTCTCTCCTGATTAAGAGTTCTTGGTGATGGAAGTGGGCTGATTGACTTCTTGACTTGGTGTATTGGCAGAAGGCTTTGCAAAACCGTGTTTTTGCTAAATTTCTGCGTTATCGTAAACTTGAAATCCTCACCTCCGTCTGCTTACGGACGCTCCGGTAT
>CAZKIZ010000254.1:4509-5408 GCA_964552935.1 uncultured Rhodohalobacter sp.
TCCCCCAGCCGGCGGACTGGCCTTGAGCTATGACAAAGCTTCTTAAGCTATAGAAGGTCTGAAAATATAAAAAAAGACTATAATTATCGACGCAAATAAATAAAACATAAGTTTCAAAAAATATGACACATAGATATAAAATTTTGCGCATAAATACATGTTGGAATACTACGTTTAATTCAATAAATAAATCATATATCTCATGCAGCAAATGCTACAGAAAATTAAAAGAGTAAATTTCAGAAAAAAAAGATCAACCAAAAGTTTAAGCAGGCTCTTATCAGGCCTTTGTGCTATTACTTTTGTTGTCTTCATAGCTTCATTATCCGGGTCAGATTTGTACGCCCAGTCAGGGGAGCAGGAACCATTCATCACCATTTGGCAAACCGATAATGAGGGCGAGTCAGATGATGACCAAATCTCCATACCCATTGAAGGGAGCGGGTATGAGATCACTATTGAATGGGGAGATGGAAATCAGACAGAGTGGAAAGACGGGGATTCTATTGAAAATCTCACCCATACCTATTCTTCTCCGGGAACCTACACGGTGTACATTTTTGGGGATTTCCCGAGGATTTTTTTCAACGGTGAAGGGGATAAAGATAAAATACTAAGTGTGGAGCACTGGGGTGATATCGAATGGGAAACAATGGACAGAGCCTTTATGGGAGCATCAAACCTACAGATCACGGCTACGGATGCGCCGGACCTCTCAGGCGTAACCTCTATGGCGCGTATGTTTCGCGATGCCACTTCACTGAACAGTGATTTGAATCACTGGGATGTTTCAACGATTACATCTATGATCCACCTGTTTTTCAATGCTCAATCTTTTAATGGAGATATTGGGAGCTGGGATACCGGTAACGTAGAAGATATGTCGTGGATGTTCAATA
>CAZKIZ010000255.1:0-5346 GCA_964552935.1 uncultured Rhodohalobacter sp.
CAAAAAGAGTTATCCGAACTAACAGATATTGATCAAGCTATCATATCAAAAATTGAAACCGGAAAACATTTACCAAGATTCGACACTTTAGAAAGAATAGCGAAGGGGCTTGATTTGAGCGTATCCGAACTTCTTAAAATAGACTAAATGAAGAGCTAACAAAATGTTTCCTTACCTGAAACGGCTCCGGATCTCATCCATCGGCATGTAGATCAGCGTAGGTTTTTGAAGCGGATCGTGGTAGGGCTCCTCGCATGCAAAAAGCTGATCAATCAGCATCTCCATCTCCGTTTCGCTTAGGGCTTTGCCGCGTGGTATTGCGGTACGTGCCGCGAACGCTATTGCGATTTTCTTTCTTGAATCAACCCCTACTTTGCTATCGAGACTGCGATACTGCTGCAGCATGGACCGCAGCACGCCCTGCTCATCACCGATGTCGATATCTGCCGGTACACCGTTGATGATCGCTGTATTTCCGCTCAGCAGCTCAATGCTGAAGCCCATCCGCTGGATAATATCATGAAGCTCTTTCAACAGGGAAAATTCCGTGGCGTTCAGTTCAACCGTTTGGGCAAACAAGAGTTGTTGAGTTCCCGGCAGCGACTCTTCCGTTGCACTGAGGGTTTTCTCGTAAATGATTCGTTTATGGGCCGCATGCTGATCAATCACACAGAGACCGGTCCGCGTCTGCGTGAGGATATACCGGTTGTGGAGCTGCCAAAACCCCTTTTCGTTTTTTTGAGGAGACTGTGATTCAGCTTTTCCGCTTTCCGGACCCGGAAAAGGGCCTTCGTTTTGCGGTGATCCGTAAAGCCGCTCTGCACTTTCATCACCGGGCGGCATTCCCTCCTTTTTGTTTATTCTGGAGGGAAAGTTAAAGTTGGCTCCCCCGCTTGATGCCCCTTTTTCCCTGTTAAAACCGGATGGAAATTGCGGCGGGCCTGAACTCTGTCCGCCAAAACTATCAAAATTCACATCAAACCGTTCATCCCGGTTTTCCGAGCGGTTCTGGTCTACATCAGGGACCACAAAATATTCGTTGATCGCTTTTTTTACCACGGACCGGGTCAACTGCACCACGCTGCGATCATCCTCAAACTTGACCTCCATTTTGGCCGGGTGCACATTAACATCGACCATTGCAGGATCGATCTCAAGGAAGATTGCGTAGAATGGATACTCATTTTTACGGGTCCACGCGTCGAACAGGCTTAAAACAACGTAGCTGAGATAGCGGTGCTGAAACGGACGTCCGTTCACGAACAAAAACTGTTCTCCCCGGCTCTTTTTGGCAAGCTTCGGGTCGGCGAGCACGCCGCTGATCTTTACGTAGCTGGTCTCCTCTTCAAACGGGATCAGGCTAGCCCTGTACCGTTTTCCAAAGAGTTCCGTAATTCTCTGTTCTAAAGACTGTGCCGGCAGCTGGTAGATTTTGTCACCATCGGCGTGCATTTCAAAGGAGATATCGGTGTTGGCAAGCGCTGCGTGGTGAAATGTTTTAATGATATGCCGAAGCTCGGTAGCATCTGTTTTAAGAAACTGGCGCCGGGCCGGCACATTAAAGAAGAGATTTCGCACAGCGATGGATGTACCGTCATCAGTTGCGGCCGGTTCAAACTTCTTCTCCTCTCCTCCCCAGATTTCCAGCAGTGTGCCAGCTGAATCTTCAATTCTTTTGGTTTTCATCTCTACCTGGGAAACGGACGCGATTGAAGCCATCGCTTCGCCACGAAAGCCCATGGTTCGAATTTTATAAAGGTCGTCTATCGATTTTATCTTAGAGGTGGCATGCCGTTCAAAGCAGAGCCGTGCATCTTTCGGAGACATTCCGCAGCCGTTATCGATCACCTGGATCAGCGTGCGGCCTGCCTGCATTACGATAAGCTTTATTCGGTCTGCACCGGCATCGATAGCGTTGTCGAGAAGTTCTTTTGCAACGGATGCGGGTCGTTGAATAACTTCACCCGCCGCAATTTTATTAGAAAGCTCCGGAGGCATCGATTCAATGATTGCATCCCCGGTATCGCCTGATGGACTACTCAAATGCTTCTTCTTTTCCGTAATTTGAAGTTTACAATATAGAAATTACCCACACCACGATAGAAAGGCCAACAACATAGATCAAAATTCGTCCGCCATATCTGTCTTTGCGGCGCCTGATTTTTATGTTGATCCGTTTCTTCCGCTTTTCATCCTCTTCAGGATTGTAGTAGCGGAGCGGCATGTTAAATTTTCTGGGCTTTGGCCGATGGCCAAACATCGGTTTAATCATAGTTTTTCCGTTTGTTTCACTTTTAACGAAGTGCAGACAACTACATTGCAAATATAGTTATTGCGCGGATGAATGTGCAGTCAAATCCCGTATTATTTTAATGAAGTGTCTTTCAGCAACAGGTTCTTTTTTTCACTATTTTCAATTGAGCTAACCGCAAAATTAAATAGATAAAAGATGAGTTTTGACAAACTAAAGAAGCCTTCGAAAGGAACAATCATCGAAAAAAAATCTGACGGATCTCTCAACGTCGGCGATGATCCCATCATACCCTATATTGAGGGAGACGGTATCGGTATCGATATCTCCCCTGTGATGATTAAAGTGGTTGATAAGGCTGTCGAAAAAGCGTTCGGCGGCAAGAAAAAAATTAACTGGTTTGAAGTTTATGCCGGTGAAAAAGCTCTTGAAGAGTACGATAAAGATACATGGCTGCCGGAAGATACATTGAAAGCCTTTACGGATTATAAGGTAGGCATAAAAGGTCCGCTTACGACACCGGTTGGCGGCGGTATTCGTTCTTTAAATGTTGCCATTCGTCAGAAACTGGACCTGTATGCGTGTGTGCGCCCAGTCAAGTATTACACGGGCACCCCCAGTCCTGTAAAACAGCCGGAATTGACCGATATGGTGATTTTCCGTGAAAATACTGAGGATATTTACGCCGGTATCGAATACCAGACCGGCACTCCGGAGAATGATAAGCTCAAGAAATTCCTGATGGAAGACCTTGGTACAACCAATATTCGGTTTCCAGATACGTCATCACTCGGTATCAAGCCTATCTCTATTGAGGGCACCAAGCGGCTCGTCCGATCCGCGATCGATTATGCACTCGAGCAGAATCGCAAGAGCGTAACTCTCGTACACAAAGGAAATATTATGAAGTTTACCGAGGGAAGCTTCAAAAACTGGGGATATGAGCTTGCCAAAGAAGAGTACGGTGCTAAAGTAATTGGCGACGGACCCTGGTGCGAACTGCCTGGCGGCCTGGTGATTAAAGATGTGATTGCGGACGCCTTTTTGCAGCAGATCCTGACACGTCCTGCTGAGTACGACGTTATCGCCACGATGAACCTGAACGGTGATTACATTTCTGATGCCCTTGCAGCATGTGTGGGCGGAATTGGAATTGCGCCGGGAGCGAACATCAACTATCAAACCGGAGTAGCGGTATTTGAAGCTACCCACGGTACAGCTCCAAAATACACGGGCCAGGATAAAGTGAATCCCGGATCTCTCATATTATCGGCCGTAATGATGCTGCAGTACATGGGATGGGGCAAAGCCGCCGATTTGATTGAGAACGGCCTTGAGTCTGCCATCAGCACAAAACGAGTAACGTACGATTTTGAGCGACAGATGGAGGGAGCAACCCTTCTGAAATGTTCTGAATTTGGTGATGAAATCATCAAAAACATGTAACTCATTGCGCTCAGGACATATCGACACTTCTAAAAGCCCTGCTGTAACAAGCGGGGCTTTTTTATGGGATCTTAGCTCAAAATTTGTTTTCGAAGGATCTGAATGATTCATATTCCTCAGCTGTTACAAAAATCACAGGGCATAAACCCATAACCAGATGCCTTAAATCCCATTTGCAAAGTGTATCTGGAAGTCTCGACTTTTGAAGTTTGAATCATGAAGAAGCTATCAAAAAAACAAGCTTTAGAAATACTCACGCTCATTGTAGACAATGAGGCGACAGAGGAGCAGAAAAAAGCTTTTTTTACTTTCATCCAAAAAGATGATGATGTAAAGAAGAAATATGAAAGCATGCTGTTTGTAAAGCAGCTGTTGAAGACAAAATATTCTCCCGAAAAAGCGCCTGAACACCTCAGAAAAAAGGTTTCTGATATAATTCAGGATATGAATTGGGAAAAAAATGAAGGCTCCAAAGTCGATAGTAATTTATCGGCAGTGGATACAAAATCTATCAAAAAGAAGTACGGTAACGAGAAACGCAAACCTCTGCTAAATCTGCTGAAGCCGGCACGATATCTGGTCGCCGCCAGCGTAATTTTCTTCTTCTCTCTCCTGACAATAGAACTTCTCGAAAAATCATCTGTCAATAAATTTGAAATCGGCTATGATATTGAAGAGATGGCTCTATCGCACTTTAATACCGGTGATCACGTATCAGCATCACTCGCGTCTTTTCGCCCGGAATCGTCACAGCACGCTTCAGAGCTCATTGAGTCAGAGATGGCACACAAACCTCGACTGCCTTCAATAGAAGGCGCAGAGCTGCGTACAGTAATGTACACAACCTTTGCCGATGGCTACAAAACACCGGTTCTGGAGTTCTATCAATCAGAAATAGATGAAACCGTGCATGTATTTGCTTTTCATATGGATGAGCTTGAAAAGCACGGGAAGTTTATTCGCGACCCCGAAGCCGTGAAGATCTGTAAAACGTATGATGACTATCACGTGAAAGACATAAACGGAAAACACGTTGTTTCCTGGAAATGGGGTGATTATTGGTACACAGCAGTCTCCAACCATAACGGGCAGGACTTAATTGCCCTGGTGGATCCTGTTGATCCATCATGGAATAACGATAATGACGGCTGGTAGACTGCTTTAATTTACCATTTCCAGAATATACCTGCTCTTCGATACTTTACCTTGCACTCTCAAGCGCCCGATACACCCTCTCGTCGAACTCCTCTGTCAATCGTTCAGTTACAATATCCTGCCGGCTGCTGCCGGAAAGATATTGAAGTCCTTCCACAGCCATATATCTTATCCGGGGATCTCTGTCAGACATAAGATTCTCGATTCTCCGCTCCCAGCCCTGTTGTGACTGGTCCAGAGCTAGTATTTGTGATAGTGCGCTTCTTCGGATACTGTAGGGAAACTCACTGCTCAGGAATGTCTCCGCAAGCTGAACCGTCCTCTCTTCTCCACCTTTTGCCGCAAGATTTTCGAGCAGCAGCGGAACTTCATGAAATACATTTTCCTGGACAATCAGGGACTCTGTTATTGTGGTGTATCGCTCCAAATCTGTTACGGCTGCAAGTGAACGTATTGCCTCCTCCCGTAAGTTAGCAACTTCAGACGACCGGATT
>CAZKIZ010000256.1:0-5343 GCA_964552935.1 uncultured Rhodohalobacter sp.
TCCACAAAGTATACTCTGATAATTTGGCTAACTTACTGGAATAGATAGGCTAATGGATGAGATGATGAAAGAGAAGAAAAATGGAGCATTAACCGAAGAAAAATCAAAATCACCAGATTCGGTCTCTGATGAATATTTAGGATTGTCGCGCCGGGAGTTTATGCGCCTTGCGTCGCTTTCAGCCGCCGGAGTTTTTACCGGATCACTTATGTCCGGCTGCGGCGAGCTTTGGGAGCGGCAGCCTGTGATTGATGTGAACAGCTGGCACCAGGGCGTTTGCCGGTTTTGCGGAACCGGGTGCGGCGTATTGATCGGCATGAACGACGGACGGGTGGTGGATGTGAAAGGTGACCCCGATGCTCACAACCGCGGACGACTCTGCATTAAAGGCATTTTGAACCGCGAGATTCTCTACGCCGATGACCGGCTTCACTATCCCCTCATCCGCAAAAATGGCGAGCTGGAGCGCGCGAGCTGGGACGAAGCGATGGAACTAATCGCCTCCCGGTTCAACAGGGCTATTGAAGAGAAAGGCCCCGACAGTGTGGCTTACTACGGGAGCGGACAGCTCTTTACTGAGGAGAGTTATACGGCCAATAAACTTTTCAAAGCGGGAATCGGGACTAATAATGTGGATGGAAATCCGCGGCTTTGCATGGCATCTGCCGCCGTGGGATATACCTCGGTTTTTGGCAAGGACGAACCGATGGGCTGCTACGAAGATACGGATCATGCCGACTGCTTTTTCATTACCGGATCGAATATGGCAGACTGCCACCCCATTATCTGGGAACGGGTACAGGACCGAAAGCGCGCCAATCCCAATACAACCATTATTGTTGTAGATCCGCGTAAAACCAACACCGCCAAGCGGGCCGATCTCCATCTGCAAATTCGTCCCGGCACCGATGTATCTCTCTACAACTCCATGATCTACGAATTTTTCCGCCGCGGGGTGATTGATGAGGAGATGATCGAAGATTATTTGCGATTCCAGGAGGGCGGAGATCAGATTACGCTGGAGCAGTTCAGGGCTAATCTTGAGAATTACACGCCTGAGCAGGCGTCGGCCACTTGCGGTATCTCTCCGGAACAGATCCGTGAAGCAGCCTTTCGGTTCGGAAATGCGCCGGCAACGATGAGTTTCTGGACGATGGGACTGAACCAGCAGACACAGGGCACAGCTTCAAACCGGCTGGTGATGGCGATGCACCTTCTCACAGGACAGATAGGCCGGCCGGGAGCCACTCCGTTTTCACTGACGGGACAGCCAAATGCCGGAGGCGGAATCCGTGATACGGGAGCACTGGCACATGCACTTCCGACAGGACGGGCCGTGGCCAACCCGGATCACCGGCGTGAAATGGAGGAGCTGTGGAATGTGCCGGAAGGCAGAATAAGCCCCAATCCCGGGTATCATACCATGGCGCTTTTCCAGGCGATGCATGCAGGAGATGTGGACTGCACGCTGATTATGTCCACCAATCCCATTCACTCCCTTCCCAACATTTTACCCTATCGCGAGGCGATGGAGCGAACGTTTGTGGTGGTTGCTGACGCATTTCATCCCACCGAAACCACAAAGTATGCCGATGTGGTTCTCCCCGCGGCGATGTGGGTGGAAAAGAGCGGGGTGTTCAGCCAGTCGGAACGAAGATATCACTATGTACCTAAACTGGCCGAACCTCAGGGTGAAGCCCGCAGCGATTTCGACATTTTGATCGATCTTGCCGACCGTCTTGGTCATTCTGATCTTTTCCCAAATCGAACCCAGGAGGATATCTGGAACGAGTGGAGAAAGATCTCAGGACAGTCATACTACAATTTTGAAGGAATTACCTATGAGCGTCTGAAGAGTCAGCCCGGAATTCTCTGGCCGTGCCCCGATGAAGATCATCCAGGAACCTGCCGAAGGTTTGTCCCTGGATCGGACCCGATGGTGCGCAATGAAGATGCACGACTCGATTTTTATGCACGTCCCGACGGCAGGGCAATTATTTATCTGCACGAGCAGGAACCGCCCTATGAGCCGACGGATGAGGAGTATCCGCTGACACTCACCACCGGCCGCGTTCTGGAACACTGGCATACGGAAACCATCACCCGGGGAATTGAGGATCTGAAAAGTGTAGATACCGATTTTCTTGAAGTTCACCCGGCCGATGCACAGCGATATGGACTGAGTGAAGGAGATATGGTAAACGTTTACAGCCGCCGCGGTGATGCAGATTTTGTCACGCGCATTACCGACAATATTCGCGAGGGATTGGTCTTTGCCACGATGCACTCAGCCAAACATCTTGTGAACAAAATAACCAGCGATGCAGTAGACCCCTTCTCCCGTCAGCCCGATTATAAACGGTGCGCGGTCAATATCGAAAAAGTATCAGTTCAAGCCTGATAAAAATAAACCTCTTCTTTATGGAAAAACCAAAATCCAACCTGTTATTCTCTTTTTTGATCTTCCTGGTAGCCACTGGCCTTGCTGTTGCAATCATTGGAATTTACGTGGTTGATGACCCGAACCAGGATCAGGCTCTGTTTGAAAGCTATCACGAGTTTGACAGAAGTGAAATGTCGGTTGAAGAGTCCAAAGCCACGCTTTATGGCAGCACCTACGCATTTTTCATGCAGGGACAAGGAGATCAGCTTCAGCCCGTTTCACCGGCCGCCGAAAAAGGAATCACGGTGGGCGAACTGATGCGGCTTGCCGGAATTTTTGCAGTAGTTGCTGCACTCTTTATTCTGATTCTGATTGAGTTTGTCTATAAAGATCGTATCAACCGGATGAACTACCGGCTGCTGCTGATCATCAGCCTGTTTGTGCTGCCGGTGATTGTTGGACTTGGAACCAGCGCTACCGTACTGGAGACTACAAAAACGGTTGAATCGTGCGGTACCTGCCATGTGATGGATCCGTTTGTGAACGACCTGTACGATCCCGAAAGTTCAACACTTGCCGCGCGTCACTTCAAAAACCAATGGATTTCGGAATATCAATGCTACACGTGCCATACAACATATGGCGCACACGGCACTTTTGAGGGCAAGCGTGACGGATTCCGTCACTGGCTTCTGTTTGTAACCCGCACATGGGAAGATCCTATCCGATATGCGGGCAGCTATCCAAACATGAACTGCACGGCGTGCCACGGCGGAACAACGGCGTACCGGGATGTTCCAAGCCACCTTGCGCTGGCGGATAAATTCCGGACAGACGAGGTGAGCTGTACTTCATGCCACGGCCCGGCTCATCCCACCCCCAAAGAGCGGGATAATGTACCCGATCGCCATCGCACAGAACGTCAAACTGCATCCCAGATTAGCGAGATTGATATCAAAGAACTGGAAAAACTTGTGGAGGCCCTGAATGAGTAACACAGAAAACACGTCACAACACGATCAAGTCCCTCAGCAAGTCGACAGACTGGTTCGCGCCGCTATCCTTTGTACCATGGCAGGTATGCTTCTCGTCCTCATCTTTCTGATCTTTGGATTTCAATCCTGGAGCGTAGGCCTCGGTGTATTCATGGGAATGCCTATAATGATTCTGGGTGTTGCACTATATGTTGTTGCCGTTTTCCGCGATCTGAAAAACCGCAGAGTTTTGGATAGTGAGTAGGAAACCTGAGGCTGTCCAAAAAGGGCGTCATCCCGCATCCCGAAGGCGTTCGGGACAGGATCTCCTTCCGTTGATATGGGTAGGAGATACCGGATCGGAGTCCGGTATGACGATATTGAGAACGAATGTTCTTCTTACAAAGCGGATCACCCTTTATTAAATAACTCTCCGATTGCTGCTATTTACTGCTATCGTACCCGGGTTAAAACTAATCCTTCCACACTATGAAAATCTGTTTTAGGAACGTTCTCATCTCAGTATTCGCGATTGCAATTTGTACATCAAACTTGAACGCCGTTCCCGCATCGTCAGCTGATTCTGATTCACTTCAATCCGTTCAGCGTGGTGATTCAGCTCCATCATCAGCTCAAAGCCATTACAGGGGGAAATATTCATCTGAATAATCGTCTCCGCTCGGAGCTGGTCCAAACGAATGCAGCCAGGGATGCATTCGCAGTCACCAACCGCTTGCGTCTTGGGTACGGCACACTGCCGTTGTATGGAATCTCCGCCTATGCCGAATTTTTAGATATCCGTCCGATCAGCCGGGAAACCTACAACGCGGCCGGTTTGAACAATCAGCCCGACAGAGCTGTGATTGCCGACCCGCGAATGACCGTGATGAACCAGCTTTATGCTCAGTTCCAGGAAAGCTCAACCGATCTGACGGTACGGATTGGGCGTCAGAGAGTGATTCACAGCAGCGCACGATTTGTCGGCAATGTTGGATGGAGACAGAACGAACAGACCTTTGATGCTGCTACACTCAATACCTCTTTCGGTGTAGAGAATCTGAAACTTGAGTATAGCTACATCTGGCAGGTAAACCGTGTTTTTGGCCCCTCCCACCCGGCGGGAATATTCACATCAGACTCACATGTTGCAAATCTGACCTACAGTGAACTCGTACCCGGCAGCACGCTCACCGCTTTTTTATATTCCCTCGATTTTGAGAATCAGCCGGCATTGTCTTCCCGAACGGTTGGGTTCAGGCTGAACGGCACGGTAGGGTTAACCGATGATCTTTTACTTCTCTATACCGGGTCCTATGCACTTCAGCAAAACAGCGGCAACAATCCGATGGACTTTTCTGCAGATTATTCACTTACCGATATAAGTGTTCTCAAACGAAATATCGGCAGGGTCGGGGTCGCGATAGAGGTATTGGGAAGTGATTCAAACGTCTCATTTCAAACACCATTGGCCACTCTCCACGCATTTCAGGGCTGGAGTGATATTTTCTTGTCAACACCGGCCGGCGGACTCAGGGATTTGAATATCTATGCGTCCACACAGCTACCGTGGGATTTGGCGATGCTTGCTAAACATCACTGGTTTTACGGCGACGAATCAGGTGACTATTTGGGAAGAGAATTGAATGCATCCCTCAGCAAGCAGATCAGCGAAAACATCAGCTTTTTGATAAAATACGCCGATTTTCGGGGCAGCAATAATCTACCTGACACAAGCAAATTATGGTTCCAGGCCGAATTCACTTTCTGAACTACAGACGTTGTTGTGGGGCATTATTTTTCAATTTCGACGACGATCTTTCCCAAATGCCTGCCCTCACCGAAATACTGAATCAACTCAGGGATTTTATCAAATTCGTAGGGGCCATCCACAACCGGTTTTATATGTCCCTTTTCCACAAGTCTGGAAATCTGGTCTAACCCTTTATTTGGTTCATGAATGAGTACGCTCAGTTTTTTACCGGTAAA
>CAZKIZ010000257.1:0-5337 GCA_964552935.1 uncultured Rhodohalobacter sp.
AAATCCAACCAGCAGGCCGATTGAAATTAACCAGTAAATCGTTACTCCGTTTAACTCTTCCATTTATCTAAACTATTTTATCTTTTCTTAGTAACCTTCAACGTGGAATAAGGTACAAAAAATGAATTTTTATTGCTTCATTGCTTCAGGATAAATCTGGTGCTTTATGCTTTTTTTATTCCAACATCACTATCATGCGGTTTATCCACAGAAAAAACAGGGCAGTTTGAACGCCAACAGGAACAGAAAAATAATTCACGTAGATATGGATGCGTTTTACGCATCTGTTGAACAGCGGGACCGGCCCGAATTCCGAGGAAAGCCTGTTGTTGTTGGCGGTTCGCCCCAGGGTCGCGGTGTTGTTGCTGCAGCCAGTTATGAAGCGCGTAAATATGGCATCCACTCCGCTATGCCGGCATCACGTGCCGTTAAACTGTGTCCCTCCGCAATTTTTGTGAAGCCCAGGTTTGAGGTCTACCGAGATGTATCGCATCAAATACGGGAGATTTTTTTTGAATACACCGACCTTGTTGAACCGCTCTCGCTCGATGAAGCGTATCTTGACGTTACCGATAACCTGAAAGGCAACCCGTCGGCCACCCTGATCGCCCGGGAATTAAAAAAAGAGGTGCGTGATAAAACCGGCCTGATCGCCTCAGCCGGAGTATCGTTCAACAAGTTCCTGGCTAAGATTGCTTCCGATCTCGACAAACCGGACGGCCTGAGCATCATTCACCCCGACGATGCTGAACAGTTTATCGAGGATCTGCCGATCGGCAAATTTTACGGGGTCGGGAAAGCTACGCAGCAAAAGATGGAGTCTCTCGGCATCCGCAGCGGCGCAGACCTCAAAAAATGGGACGAGATTGAGCTTGTAAAAAAGTTTGGTAAATCGGGCCATCACTACTATCGTATCGCCCGGGCAATTGACAACCGCGCGGTGAAATCGCACCGGATCCGGAAATCGATTGGAAAAGAGCGAACGTTTTCGGAGGATGTATCCGACCTTGAATGGATCGGCACATTTTTGACAGAACTTTCCGGGAAAATTTCTGACTCGATGGAGAAGCTGAATGCAGCAGGAAAAACCGTAACGCTGAAAGTCAGGTATAAAAATTTCGACACCGTAACCCGAAGCTATACGTATCCACAGTTTATCCACACCGCAGATGAAATTGCTGATACCGCCAGGCGGCTTCTTGAAGAGACCGATGCCGGTGCCCGCGAAGTGAGGCTGCTGGGAATTTCGATCTCCTCGCTAAACCTCCATGAAGGCGGTGCTTTCGGCGAACAGCTTGAGCTGCCGTTTAACAAAGATAAAAGACTAAACCAGGCCCATGACATTACAGGAAATCTATAAAGCTTTAAAAATCACTCTCCCATGGACCCGGTAACACACGGTGTGGTCGGTGCAATGGCCGCTTTTACTGTTTCAAAAAAGGAACACAGGATTCCCGCATCCATCACAGGCGCGGGTGCAGCACTGATTGCTGACGTTGAAACGTTTATGCATCTTCCTTCCGATCCCCTCTTTAACCTGGAAGTGCACCGCCAGTTTACTCATTCACTGGTTTTCATTCCTGTTGGTGCGCTCATTGCAGCACTCCTTTTCTGGTGGTTTATGCGTAATCGCCTGAGCTTCAGAGAACTTTACATCTACTCATTTGCCGGATATGCCACACACTGGTTCATGGATGTAATCACCAGCTACGGTACGGAGCTGTTTTGGCCTTTTGTGGAAACGCGATATGCATGGAACCTGGTCTCGGTTGTAGACCCGGTATTTTCTACCGGTTTGATCCTGTTTACAGGCCTTGCTATCTGGCTGAACCGAACCTGGCTGGTTGGGGCCGCATGGGGATGGATGTTCCTGATTTTAGCGGCCGGACTGATCCAAAATGAACGGGCCGAACGGATTATGCAGCAGCTTGCGGACGAGCGTAACCACACCATCGATCGCTCCGTTGTGAAACCAACCATCGGGAATCAGCTTCTCTGGAGGGCTACCTATATATCCGGCGATTCTGTACACACGGATGCCGTTCGTACCGGGCTGTTTTCTGCAGCAACAGCCTACCGGGGGGAATCTGAACCGCTTGTTTATATAGCTGATGAATTTGCTGAATTTGAGGGCACAACGCTCTATTCCGACCTGAAGCGTTTTAAACGACTTTCGGAGGCGTACCTGATCCGTCATCCGCACAAGCCCGAAATTATTGGCGACGCCCGATACTCCATGCTGCCCACCTCTCTGATTCCGCTTTGGGGTGTTGAGGTTGATGTCAACGATACTGAACGCCACCTCCCCTTCCTCTATTTCAGGGATGCGGGTGATGAGGTTCGCGAACCGTTTATGAATATGCTATTTGGCAAACCGGAAAAAGAGTAACGGATTCGGTTCTGATCGGATTGGTTTGCCTGATCCGATTTCCTCAACCCTTTTCCCATTTCCCGAACTTTTCCGTTGAGTGCCGGACACGCTCCCGTCACAACATAATAGTTAGAAACGCTCTGAAAACTTAAGAATACTCTAACTGGGATATTTGACGCAAGACCCTGATTTTATTCGTCGAGACGTTGATATAAGAGAACAAAATATAGAGACCAATGACAGCCGTAAGCCTTTTACTAATTATCGTTTGTGTACTTTCCATTTGGGCAACCATAGACCTTTTCATGGAAATTAAGAGAGGAGATAAATTTGAACTCTGGTGGGTATTTGTATTTCTGCTTTTCCCGTTCGTGGGACCGCTGATCTATTTTCAGTATAAGTACTAATAAACCGATGAACAGAGCAACCGAGAAACTGACGAACAGATGAAGTGTAGTTTCGGCTGGAAAAAAATTTTCGGTTGATCATTTCCCTGCCTGTCCTCCGAAGTTATCTTACCCCCGAAGCTTTCTTGATCTTCGTGGTTTCTCTGGTCTTCGTAGCTTCAGCGAAGCAGACAGCCAAGAAGATAACGCAGTAGGGTTCGTCAGTTCTTCTGTTTAAAACCGTTCCGTTAAGCTTCTCAGATCTGCAGACCATTTAAATCGTTTTTTTTCTCCCAAAACTGATTCTTTATTCCCAGTATGAGTATTACCCTCCGATTTGGGAAACAGATGAACAGAGCAACCGAGAAACTGACGAACAGATGAAGTGTAGTTTCGGATAGAAAAACTTTTTCGGTTGATTATTTCTCCGTTCGTCAGTTCATCTGTTTCAAAGCTCTCCTTTAAAAAAATCCATCTCATTTAAAACTTTTTTCACAGCTCTGTCGTCCTACCTTATGAAGACAGGAAACTTTGATTTGAGTCGACGATACAAACGTATATGATGGATGAAAAGCTACTCATTAAACAGGCACAGAACGGCGATAACGCCGCTTTCAGGCGCCTATTTGAGCTGTGGCACACCAAAATATACCGCTTCGCCTACCGTTTTTTTGCCGATGAGGATGAAGCCAGCGAGATCACCCAAAAAACGTTTATAAAAACGTATCAGAATGTTTCAAGCCTGGATGATCCCGGGAAATTTTCTCCCTGGATTTATCGAATAGCAAACAATCTCTGTCTTGATGAGCTGAAACGGGCAGGGCGACGGAAATCGACATCGCTGGAATCGTGGCTGGAGCAGACGGGAGGAGCAGAATCGGATACCATCACCCCTGATGACCTCCTGCAGCAAAAAGAGCTCGGCGCCATCATACAAAAAGCGCTGCTTACTCTTCCGGACGAGCAGAGAACCGTAATCATCCTGAAAGAGTATGAGGGACTAAAATTCCGTGAGATTGCGGAGATCCTTGAGGAACCCGAAAGTACGGTAAAATCGCGGCTCTATTATGGACTGAAGGCCACCCGGCGGGTGCTTCAGAAATGGAATATTAAACATGAGTATCTGAATGATGAATGAACAGGAAGCAAAATTTAAACTGATTGACTATCTCTACGATGAGATGACGAAAGAAGAACGCCGGGAGTTCGAGAAGGTTCTTTCAGAGAGCCCTGAACTTCAACGGGAACTTCGCGAGATGCAGTCTACCCGAAACTTACTGAAAGAGGAGCCGGGTGAAATTCCCCACAAGAGCTTGCTTTTGATCAATCCGGAAACCCCGGAAAAAGAGACCCCGACAGAACAGAAGTCGCAAAGCACATTCTTCTATTTGAAAACAGCAGCCGCTATCGCAGCTGTAATTCTGCTGACGGTAACCGCATTCGCGTTCATAAACCTCCAGATCCAGCAAACGGAACAGGGAGTGCTGATCTCGTTCGGTGATCAACCCGTTACCGAACAACCTCTGCAAGAGAACCAGATCAGTGAAGAAGAAGTCTACTCCCTGATCGGTGAACTCCATGAGGAGAACAGCCGGCTGTTTTCGGAGGTTCTTGAGGAGACCCGACGCGAACATCGTCAGCAGCTCGAAGATGTAATTTCAACACTCACCACTTATTACGACCAGCGGCGGCGCCAGGACCTGATTCTAATCAGTGAAGGCCTGGCCCAGCTCGAAGAGGAAACGTACTACCGATTCCTGCAGACCGAGGAAGCACTTGAAGACCTTATTTTTGCACTTAGTTATCAACAACCGGAGGAATGATCCAATGAAATACTTTTTTAGAACCACTCTTTTTTTACTATTCCTGATTTTTTCAGCAGGAACCCTGTTCGCACAAACAGCGGACAGAGACCGTATTGATCGCGACATTCGTATTGCCGAAGGGATTCTGGCGGAGCTGTTTGACCCGGGTGATGCCCGGTTTTCGATCAGGGGCGGCAACGTTCGCGGGATCAGCGGCGAGTATATTCCCGATTACGGCGTTCATTTTAAGATCGGCACAAATATCAACCCGAGAACGGTGCAGGCCGTCGTCATACGGGGTCATGCCCAAATAGAGACGTCGGACAAACCGGAAGTGAATATGAACCGGGAGTTTGTTGAGGAGCGATTCATGGAGTACTTCAAAGAGTATGCGCCGCTGCTTCGCGGTGTTCCGGAGAATGAGGTGATCCGGCTCACGTTCGGTGCAAATTCGCCTGCGCGATCGATTGTTGTGCATCGTGCTGCCCAAAACAGGGAGCGTCATTCGATTCCCTCTTTGACGGCATGGGCAACCGTATCGGATATCCGGGCGTCCAGCGATGGAAATATCAGCGGCACGGAGTTTGAAGACCGAATAACCATTCTTGATCTTGCCGAACAGGAGACAAAACGCGACCAGGAGGTTTTCTCTTCCATCCTGGAAACCTCCCTGAACCAGGCGGAACTCGAGCACATCCGCATCCGCAGAAATCCCACGGCGGAACACCTGCCGGGGCTGGGTATCCATTACAGTATTAATGCTTCCTTAGCCGGA
>CAZKIZ010000258.1:0-5330 GCA_964552935.1 uncultured Rhodohalobacter sp.
TTGATAGGCAAAAAAAAGCTGCTTAATACTTGAAAAAGTCATAGCATTCGGGACGTGATCTCTTATCGCTGATATAGACAGGAGATGCCGGATCGGAGTCCGGCATGACGGTCATATTAATATTTACCTTTTTAAACGCCCTTTTTGGACAGCCTCAGGTTTTTCTTCCCTCCAACTCAATCAAACCAAACACTCAGCTATGGAGTCCTCCTTCCCTATGGCGTTCTTTTGCGTCATAGGGAAGGAGACAGAGGATGGGTATCAGAGGGGTAGGTCAAGCCTCAAATATCACCACATCCCTCTTATAAACCTCAAGACCGGCTCCCCACCGTTTCTGAAGCCACCGAAATGTCTCTTCATGGAAGAAAATCACGTGGGTATCGTCATTTTTGTAGTGCCAGGTTTTAAACGCCTCCACCGTTTTCCAGCGCCGGGTCATCACACCAAGAAATCCTCCCGGTTTCAGGCAGCTCCAGAGGCGATCGAGTTCCTTCAGCGGATTGTAAAGATGTTCGGCCGTTTCAGTGGTTGTAATAAAGTCATACCGCTCATCAAATACCGATTTATCGTCCGCGTAAAAAGGATCATAAATACGAACGGTGTGTCCCTCCTCCTCAAACATCAGATTGAGCGTTGGTCCGGGTCCCGAGCCAAAATCCAGTCCATAGCTATTTTCATCGAGTTTTTTGCTTAATGGATCAAACATCCGGCTTAGAAATTTACGGTAGCGGGGATCGTCCGGATCGTTATCGTGCATCTCGTAGCGTGACAGCTCTTCATCACGGCTTAGTCTCTGATGAGGCGGCACAAAAATCAGCTTACATTCGCTGCAGAGATAATAGTCCCGAAAAGATTCCATTCGGGTATCGTCTCTGTAGATCCACTCTGTATTTTCACTGCCGCACAGTACACAAGGCTCTTTTTTCATGGCCTGAAAATAGGAATTAATTGACACTGTTATGAAACAGAGACTGACAAGAATAAACAGTTTCAACTTCGAAACAGATATTTACGGACATCTTCATATCAAGCTCAAACGTTCCTGCTATGTTTCGGGTTTTGATAGGCGTTTCCGTACCTTACGTAAGCATTTTGATTAACAAACCGTATTCCTTTGTCTGACACTAAAATTTATGACGCAATTGTAGTTGGAACGGGCCCAAATGGGCTGGCAGCAGGGATACGTCTTGCGCTGGAAGGATTGCAGGTTAAGATATTCGAAGCAGCTGACACAGTGGGCGGCGGAATGAGAACGAAAGAGATGATGCAGACAGGCGTCAGGCACGATATCTGCTCGGCCATTCATCCTATGGCGGCATCCTCCCCTTTTATGAGCAAACTTCCTCTCGGCGATTTCGGCCTTGAGTGGATTACGCCTGAATACGCTGTTGCCCACCCTATGGATAGCGGAAAAGCTGCCATCATGCAGTCTGATATCCGGGCCACGGCAGAAGAGCTCGGGGTTGACTCAGAAGAGTATCAAAAAATTATGAGGCCGATTGCAGATAACTGGGAGGCTCTCACAAACGACTTTCTCGGCCCGCTTACGATTCCGTCACATCCGATTTTAATGGCCCGATTCGGGCTTCAGGCCATTCAGTCAGCTGAACGCCTTCAGCGCAAATTTAAGACCGAGGAGGCTAAGGCACTTTTTGCAGGTCTTGCGGCCCACAGTATACTGCCGCTCGATGCACCGGTAACCGCTGCCATTGGCCTTGTTCTCGGTGCTGCGGGCCACTCTGTAGGGTGGCCTCTGCCAAAAGGGGGATCGCAATCAATAGCAGACGCCATGGCCGCCTACTTCAAATCGCTTGGAGGGGAGATAGAAACCGGATTCGAAGTAACTTCACTCAAGCAGCTCCCGCCTAATCGGTGCGTTCTTTTTGATCTGACGCCGCGCCAGGTCGTTGAGATTGCCGGAGATCAGTTTCCAAACCACTACATTAAAAGGCTTGAGAAATTCCGTTACGGAGCCGGTGTATTTAAAATAGATTATGTGCTCAGCGAGCCGGTTCCCTGGACCGATTCCCGCTGCCAAAAAGCAGGCACAGTTCACCTGGGAGGAACTTTTGAGGAGATCGCGAAATCTGAAGAACAGATGAGCAGCGGTAAGCACCCCGAAAAACCGTATGTATTGATTGCACAGCAGAGCTTGTTTGACGATACCCGTACCCCCGATAACCGCCACACGCTCTGGGCATACTGCCATGTGCCGAACGGATCAGAGCGAGACATGACAAAGGAGATAGAAGATCAGATTGAGCGTTTTGCACCAGGGTTTCGCGATGTGATTCTTGACAAGCATACCATGAACACCTCTCAGTTTGAGGAGTATAACGCAAACTACTTTGGAGGCGATATTAACGGCGGAAGCCAGGATATATGGCAGCTCTTTACGCGTCCCGTACATCTGATCAATCCTTACGCCACACCTGCTGAAGGGATCTATATCTGCTCCTCCTCAACTCCTCCCGGCGGCGGCGTTCACGGAATGTGCGGATACCATGCTGCCATGCTGGCTCTGAAAAAAGAGTTCGGACGCTCTAAAAAAAGGATGCAGTTCGGCAATGATTAAAAACCTGGTTGAACTAACAAAACAATCACGACTCTGGCAGTCAAACAAAAAACAGGCATCCGGTTCCACAGCCTGGAATTTCGTTACGCTGGCGATTGCACTCCTGGTATCGATACCCATCTTCACAATCATCGCCAACCTGTTCGTTTCGAGCGGCGATGTGTGGCAGCACCTGGCTTCTACGGTTCTCCCCGACTACATTAAAAACTCCCTTTGGCTGATGGTGGGTGTGGGCACAGGCGTGTTCGTGATCGGGGTAGGAACCGCCTGGCTTGTTACAATGTGTTCGTTTCCGGGCAGCAAACAGTTTCGCTGGCTGTTAATTTTGCCCATGGCTGTTCCCGCCTACCTTCTTGCTTACACCTACACTGATTTTCTCGCCTTCACCGGTCCGGTTCAAATCTTACTCCGAAATATAACCGGCTGGGAATATGGCGACTACTGGTTTCCCAATATTCGCTCCCTTTGGGGCGCCATATTGATGATGTCGCTTGTCTTTTTCCCCTATGTCTACCTTCTAACCCGGGCTGCATTCCTGGAACAGTCGGCCTCTCTGCTCGAGGCAAGCCGAAGCCTCGGGGCAACTTCCACGCAAAGCTTCTTTAAAATTGCGCTCCCTTTAGCCCGGCCCTCTATTGCCGCCGGAATGGCGCTCGCACTTATGGAGACGCTGAATGATTTTGGAACCGTAGATTATTTTGGAGTTCAGACATTCACAACCGGAATCTACCGAACATGGTTTGGCCTGGGAGAGCGCGTAGCAGCAGCACAGCTATCGGGTTTTCTTCTGGTATTTATCCTGTTTTTGATCCTTTTGGAGCGCTGGTCCAGGTCAAAAATAAATACAACTCAGAGCAGCACGGGAAGGTATAAGCGGCTTACCGTTTACAAACTCACCGGCTGGAAAGCGTGGGGAAGCACCCTTTTTTGCTCCATTCCCATCATCTTCGGGTTTCTGATTCCCGTGATGATTCTTTTTGAAATGATGGTTACAAATTTTGAGACTGCAGTAGATGCACGTTTTATACAGTTTAGTTTAAATACTATTCTGGTCGCTTCAATTGCAGGATTTGTGGCATTGCTGGTTGCCCTGATACTGGCCTATGGAACACGACTGAAACCCACCCTTCTTACAAAAACGGCAACAAAGATCGGCTCTATGGGATACGCCATACCGGGTTCAGTAATCGCCGTAGGAATTTTGATTCCGTTTGGCTGGGCTGATAACACCGTTGACAGCTGGATGCGTGAAAACGTAGGGGTTTCGACCGGACTGATTCTGAGCGGCTCTATTGTAGCCCTGATCTTTGCCTACGTTGTTCGATTCCTGGCCGTTGCCTTTAATACTGTGGAAGCGAGCCTCGGGAAAATCACCCATAACATGGACGAAGCGGCCCAGGGGATGGGATTTAAATACGGAAAAATACTGCGTAAAATCCACATCCCAATGATGTCGGGCAGCCTCTTCGCAGCCATTATGCTGGTCGTGGTGGATGTAATCAAAGAGCTGCCGGCCACGCTGATTGTACGGCCCTTTAATTTTGATACCCTGGCCGTCCAGGTCTACCGGCTGGCATCCGATGAACGGCTGGCAGAATCATCCGGAGCCGCGCTGGCGATTGTTTTGGTTGGATTGATTCCCGTTTTCATTCTCAGCCGTTCGATAGCAAAAACCCGTAAAACGGACCAGGACTAAATATTCAATTGAGTCCAGGTTTACAGCGCCATCGGCACCGCTTCACGCCCGATAGCGATATTTCGGTTTGCCTGTTCGTTCGAAAAATTAAGGCTGTCGCCCAGCGGTTTATGCGGTGAATAGAGCGCAGCTTTATAGACCTTATACGGCTCACCATTGCTTTTTTTAAGAACTGCACCCTGTTCTTCTGCCTGTCTGACGAGATTGTTGATACGGATAAATTCCCGTAAATCTTTCATAAAGATCTCCTCCAGCATTATGTTCAACGTCTGGATGGAGATATCCATCAGATCTTTTACTTTCCTGCGTTCACCATCTGTTTCAAAGGGACGGCAGGTAATAAACACCACTTCTTTGGGTGTGAAATCTTTCAGAATTCTGCCAACCGGGTTGATGTGGCGAACACCTCCATCCACATGCAGCTCATTATCCAGATTGACAGGATCAAAAACAACGGGAATCGCCGTACTTGCAATCACAGCGTCGAGGTGGTTCCAGGGCACCATCATCGGGCGGCCGACATGCTCTTTATATGCACCGGTTTCTATATTTACCGTACCGCAGTAAAAATCCATCCTGAACTGGTTCCCCACTGACTCCCGCAGCTTTTTGCGAAGCGGGGTGTTATCAAAAAAGCCGAGAGTAGGTTTATCAACGCCCAGTTTATGCAGCAGAAAACTTTTTGCTTTCCGGTCTATTCTGCGTCTTTTCAATACCTGTTCTTCTCTGAGCTCCTGCCAGATTTTAACCAGTTCATCCGATTTACCTGTAGCTACCATCACGCCGTTCAGAGCTCCAACACTGATGCCTGCAACTGCATCCGGTGTCCACTCCTGTTTGGTAAGCTGCTCAATCACACCTGCCTGAAAGGCACCCTTTGCACCACCACCACTCATTATCAAGACTCGTTCTGCCATGTTCATCTCCGTTAATTTCAATTTTTAACCTACAGGGGCTCTCTCTGCTTTGCCCCTCTTTTCGGAATGTAGGAAATTTAACGGTTTGTGCATAAGGCAAATAAAATTATCAGCCACAAAAAAACGCTCAGCCTAACTTCGT
>CAZKIZ010000259.1:0-5326 GCA_964552935.1 uncultured Rhodohalobacter sp.
TCGGGCTGAGTGATTTCATCAAAAGCCGCACCGGCAGTAATATGCTCTTTGCCCAACAGTTCAACCGCATCTTTAGCCATATCCGTTTCTATAAAACCGGGCGCAACTGAATAGGCCACAACTCCTTTCCGGCTAAAATCTCTCGCGATGCTTTTGGTTAAGGCAACCAGTCCCGCTTTGGATGCAGCATACGCGGCGTATTCCTGGGTATCGCCGCGGTACGATGCGCGGGATGCGATATTAATAACAGATCCCTTCGTACCTGAATCCACGTGCTGATTGATAAACCATTTACTGATCAGGGCCGGAGCTTTTAAATTTATCTGCATCGTCAGATCCCAGACGGACAACCAAGTCTCGTCATCTGCAGCAAAATCAGCGTCTGTAAATATTCCCGCATTGTTGATCAACACATCAGGTTTTCGTTTTTGAATTACAGGCAGCAGCTGATCTTTCAGCGCCTTGCTATTTGTGAAATCGATATGCAGTCCCTGGAAAAGATCATTGTCCGTAAGCACGTTTGGAAACGGAGATTGTCTGGCCGTACCCACTACGTTCCAGCCGCGCTGCAGGCACGTCTTTGAAATTTGAAGCCCGATTCCTCTTGTACAGCCCGTGCAGATAACTGTTTTTTTGGATGTCATATAACTATTGCCATTGATTTTATTTTGTTAAACTTAACCAGCGTCCGGTCATCAAACAATATTTTATTCCTGCAGGAAAGGTCAGAACGTTTTTCTTACAGGCATTCGGTACAAACTTCTGAATGTAATGTCGACCAATGTTGTTTTGCTATGTAACTGAAATCAACTATCTCCCATGAGTTTATCTGAACAAGCACAATATATTTTTTCTCAAACTTTAGAGCATGTGTCCCCCGGAACTATTGTTCCGGATGTAGTTCACTGGGATTCGGATGAGAATGAACTGACCATTCGCGACAAGACCTTTCCTCTCCCCGAAAATCGGCCGGTCTACCTGATTGGATTCGGCAAGGCGTCAGCATCCATGGCCGCTGCTGTGGAGTCCATCCTGGGAAACAGAATAACGGACGGAATTGTCATTGCACCAGAAAGCAGCAGTATTATTAACAGATTCCAGGTTTTTAAAGGGTCTCATCCCCTGCCCGATATCGAGAGCCTCTCATCATCTTTGGAACTGGTTTCCTTTATGAAATCGATACCCAAAGATGCTTTTGTACTAAACCTTGTGTCCGGTGGTGCTTCATCACTGTTTTGTGTGCCCGCCGGCAACCTTGAGGTGGAAGACATTCGCAAACTCTACTCTTTACTGATTGAATCCGGCGCCACAATTCACGAGATCAACACGGTCCGAAAAGTCTTTTCGGCCGTGAAAGGCGGTCAAATCTTAAAATGGCTGAGCCACACTACACTGGTTGATTTGATGATATCTGACATTACAGATGATGATCCTGGAATGATTGGCAGCGGCCCGTCTGTAGCTCAGTCCATTTCAGCGACGGCTGCATTCCAGGTACTTAAAAAATATGGGCTTTACCAGGAAATACCCCATGTGGCTCGTCAGCTGCTTGCTGTTGAAATGGATTCTGAAGTACGAAATAAAGATTACAGAACAACAAAAGACTTCGAGAATCACTACTCCTTTATCATCTCTTCAGCATCTCAGCTGGCGGCAAAAGCGGCAGAAATAGCGAAATCATTTGGTTACGAAACCGAGCTCATTGGCAGTGCCTGGTCGGGGCCAATTGAAAAACTTGAAACACATCTGATGGACCTGATAAACGAAAGCTCAGATAATCCGGACACATCAACCGCAATAATCACCTACGGAGAACCAACCGTTAAAGTAACCGGCAGCGGTCTTGGCGGACGCAATCAGGAGCTGGCGCTGCGGATGGCAATCAGGCTGAAGTCGCACAAACTGCCTGTCGCTTTTTTAAGCGCCGGAACGGACGGGATTGATGGGCCAACGGATGCTGCGGGAGCTATCATTACCGAGAAGACCTACAATAAGGCCAAGGAAGCCGGCATGGAACCTGAAGATTTTCTGAAAGAAAATGACAGCTATCATTTTTTTGATGAGGCCGGAGGACATCTCAAGCCCGGACCCACCGGCAATAACCTCATGGATCTGCAAATCACCCTGATCGGGCAAACTCCGTCCTGATGCTTACCCAGAATTCATAGTTGAAAGTACGCTTATATTTTCTCGCAACGGGGATTATGATGCCTTTTAGTTACGATGATAATCTACACATTACACCGGGCCGTTGAGTGAAACTATTATTCTCTCGCAACGGCGCAAAGACGCTACGTAGGTTATGAAGCTTTGTAACTCTGAGATAATCTAAACCTTACACCATACCATTGCGTGAACCGCAAATTTTCTCGCAACGGCGCGAAGACACAACGAGGATTATGTTGCCTTTTTGTTATGATGATAAGCTAAACATTACACCGGACCGTTGAGTGAAACTATTACTCTATTGCGACGGCGCTAAGACGCGACGAGGATTATGTTGCCTTGTAACTCTATTGATAAGCTAACCCTTACTCCATGCCATTACGTGAAACTCATACTCTCTTACCTGCATTATTCACCAAGAAGTTTAGTTGTGGTCAAGGCGTCTAGGTAATGGTGGCGGAAACGTACCTGAGTACGTTGAGCAAACCATTTCCGAGACAACGCAGCCCACAGCTAAAGTTCGCAGTGTATCACAATACGTTGAATTAAATTTTATCATTGGTTGATGTATATCACTGATAGACATCGTGATAAAATATATCTGCAATTTTTTATGAATAGTGCAGGCTTAATGTTACGCTATTGTGTTTCGCTGTTTTGAATTTTCAATCATTATCGTGTAACCTTCTGGCAGAGCCGGTTATCTTTTTTCTGCAAACTCCTTCCGTAGGTTGTTGTATAAATTTGTAACTTTGGAAGCTAAACAGAAGTGTGAAATAGCATACCTACATCCGTCTTCATGAAACAGTTTACCCTCCAGCCTGATCAGAATTCCAAGCCTTCATCACCAGCAGATTTTCTTAAAGGTTTAAATAAGCAGCAAAAAAAAGCTGTAACCCACACGAGCGGCCCTCTCCTTATCATTGCAGGTGCGGGAAGCGGTAAAACACGGGTTCTTACATTTCGGATTGCCTACCTGCTTCAGCAACATAAAGCAGTGCCTCAGGAAATTCTGGCGCTTACGTTCACCAATAAGGCCGCCCGGGAGATGCAGAACCGGATTAAATCGCTGATTGGCGACAGGGCCAAAAAGCTCTGGATGGGCACATTTCACTCCATATTTTCTAAAATTCTTCGGTTTGAGGCTGAAAAGATCGGTTTCGATTCCAACTTCTCCATTTACGACACATCAGATTCTGAATCGGCGATAAAACTTATCCTGGGTGAGCTGAACTACGATCCGCGCGAGATCCGCCCGCGAACCATCCAGAGAAAAATCAGCGATGCAAAAAATCAGCTGATCACGCCAAACGCCTACAAAACCCGGTTCGTACAAAGTACGCTGGACGATATCACAGCGAGGGTGTTTGAGATTTACGATGTACGCCTGCGCCAGGCCAACGCGATGGATTTTGATGATCTGCTCATCAAACCCATTGAGCTTTTTGAAGAGCATCCCGATGTGCTTGAAAAGTACCAGGACCGGTTCAAGTATATTCTGATTGATGAGTACCAGGATACAAATCATGCCCAGTATAAAATGACCAAACTGCTGGCACAGAAGTATCAAAATATCTGTGTGGTAGGTGATGATGCTCAAAGTATCTACTCGTTTCGCGGGGCAGATATCTCCAATATTTTGAATTTTAAGACGGATTACGATAAAGCAGAGCAGGTTCCGCTTGAGCAGAACTACCGGTCAACAAAACACATTCTGCAGTGTGCCGATTCTATCATCAAAAACAACAATAAGCAGCTCGACAAAACGCTCTGGACCGAAAACGATGAAGGTCATCCCATTACCGTCCTCGAAAATTTTGATGAGCGTGACGAGGCGAACAGGGTCATTCAGCATATACAGAATCTGAAGATGCGGGACGGCTATTCGAATAATGATTTTGCCATACTTTACCGCACCAACTATCAGAGCAGGGTGTTTGAAGAGGCGTTCCGCCGAAAAGGCATCGCCTACCAGCTGGTTGGCGGACTCTCTTTTTACCAGCGTAAGGAGATCAAGGATGTACTGGCGTATCTCACGCTTCTGGTCAACCCGGAAGACGAGCAGGCGCTTCTGCGGATCATTAATGAGCCCAGCCGGGGCATTGGCAAAAAAACGTTAAACGATCTTCTGAAGAAATCCCGCGATCAGAAACAATCTGTCTGGTCCATTATTCAGAACGTTGAGGGATCGAATCTCTATAAACCGGCAATCTCCAAAATAGAGCAGTTTGTAGCGATGATTCTAAATCTGCGGGGAGAACTTGAGGGTGGAGCATCGCTGCTGGAAACAACCAAGAAGATGCTTGAAGCGAGTGGATACATAAAAGCGCTGATTGAAGAGAACAGCGCCCAGGCGCTAACCCGGCGGGACAATATCCTTGAACTCCAGAACGCCATATCCTACTACGAGCAGCACAACAAAAAGCCGACTCTCAGCTCTTTCCTGCAGGAGATCAGCCTGATTACTGATTCAGACAAGTATGATGAAGACAAACCCGCGGTAACCATGATGACCGTTCACGGCTCCAAAGGGCTTGAGTTTCCGGTTGTGTTTATTGTTGGGCTCGAAGAGAACCTCTTCCCCATGGGCGGGCGCGACGGTGAAGAGGCCGATTTTGAGGAAGAACGCCGGCTTTTTTATGTAGCAATAACTCGCGCTGAGGAGCAGCTCTTTTTCAGCCACTCGAAGATGCGATACCGGTTCGGTGAGGAGAACAGGCAGATGCGATCCCGCTTCCTGGAGGAGGTGGATCCCGGAGTTGTACGAACAGAGACCGGTGCAACGATTAAGCAAAACAGGGATCGGTTCGATAACGGGGGATCAGAATCAAACAGCTTTGCCGAAGTTGAATACGACTGGAAAAAGCCGAAGCAGACTAAAAAGCCGTCAAACAGCGGGCTCGATTTTGAAACGACATACGACGATGATCCCTACCAGGCCGGCACAACCGTGATGCACCCGACCTTCGGACCAGGCAAAATCCTGCAGCGAACTGGATCGGGAAAAGATTCTAAAGTTGTTGTATTTTTCAAGCAGAGAGGGCAGAAAACACTTATGCTGCGTGCAGCCCGTTTGAAGGTATTGTAGTTTTAATAGATTGCAGTTTTTTCTCAACCCCCAATTTTGACTACTCTGCAGAGCATCCGGATTGATTTCCAT
>CAZKIZ010000260.1:0-5239 GCA_964552935.1 uncultured Rhodohalobacter sp.
TCTTCACGATATTCAACCAGCAGTGCGCTCATCCAGTCGAGTACGGTAGAGGGACCAATTTCATCGGCCCATTTAAGCAGCCCTTTGGGATAGTTTACGCCATTTTCCATTGCCAGGTCCACATCTTCGATCGTGGCAACATTCATAAATACAGCATCACACGCCTCATTAATAAGCATGGCCAGGATTCTATAGAGAATTTTCTCTCCAAGTTTTCTGTCTTTAACAGGCTCGGGATTATCTGCTTTCTCTCCGTATTTGTAAAACCCGATGCCTGATTTCCGCCCCAATCGGCCCGCTTCTACCAGCCGCTTTTGAGCGAAAGAAGGTTTAAAGCGCGGATCGTAATAAAATTCCTTAAATACAGATTCAGTGACTTTATAGTTGACATCATGGCCTATCAGATCCATCAGTTCAAAGGGCCCCATTTTAAACCCGCCGATCTCTTTCATCGCCCAATCGATAGTCGCCGCATCTGCTACACCTTCCTCATACAGGCGGAGTGCCTCACCATAAAACGGACGCGCCACCCGGTTTACGATAAAGCCGGGGGTATCGTTGGCAAGCACCGTCGTTTTCTCCCAGGAGTCAACCAGGGAACGCGCAGTTTGAACTGACTTCTGTTCAGTTGATATTCCCGGAATTATTTCAACAAGCTTCATCAATGGAGCGGGGTTGAAAAAATGAAGTCCGAGAAAACGCTCAGGGTGCTTCAGAGCGGACGAAATAGATGCTATGGAGATTGACGATGTGTTTGTTGCAAGAATGGCTGATTTTGCCGCTATAGCCTCAATACGGGCAAACTGATCTTTCTTAGCCTGCAGATCTTCTATGATCGCTTCAAAAATCAGACCGCACTCACTAAAATCGTTGATGTGATCTACAAAATGGATTCTGGAAAGGATTCCATCCACCTCATCCCGGCTCATGCGCTCTTTTTCAACCTGGCGATTAAGGATTTTGATCAGGCCATCTTCAGATTTTGATAACTGTTCGGAATAGGCGTCATACAGGTAAACATCGTGCCCGTATGTAGCCGCGATCTGCGCAATTCCTGTTCCCATTGTACCCGCTCCGACAACTCCGATATTGGTGCTTTTATCTAAACTCATGAACTAATATTGGTGGTAGGATTAATTTTTCCCAAAAATACGCAATCAGTCATCAAAACCAAGCCATTGATAAACTGATAAATTATTGATATCATAATGATATCAATAAAACAATTGGAGAATTATGGCAGATGTACTTATCAGAAATATAGACATCAAAACGCTGAACCGATTAAAAGAAAGAGCAAAAAGTAATAACAGGTCGTTGCAAGAAGAGTTGAAAGAGCTTGTTGAAAGTCATGCGAAACCAAATCTTGATGAAACCAGGAAAAGGGTAAACGAAATACTTGCAAAATATAAAGCATCCGGGAAGTCTTTTCCCGATAGTGGTGAAGAATTATCTGAAGACAGAAGCCGATGAATATTTCTGTAATTGATGCCTGTGTAGCTATTAAATGGTTTCTGCCGGAGGAAAAATATAAAGAAGCTGGAGATATTCTCTCCCGGCATAATCGTCTTTATGCTCCGGATCTCTTTGAAGTCGAAATAGATTCAATGATTACTAAAAAGCTTCGTCAAAGATTGGTTGAAAAAGAAGATGCGTACCGAATTTTTGAAGAAATTCGCAATATCCCGATCCAGATCATTCCCTATAAAATCATTTGTAAACTGGCTTTTGACTTGTCTGCTGCACTCCCCATTACTCAATATGATGCATGCTACCTTGCGGTTGCAATTCAGTTTAATGAAAAAGTGGTTAGCGCTGATATGAGATTTGTCAGAGGGGTGAAGGGGACTCCATTTGAAGAGTATGTGAAAGCACTTTGACAAGATAAATGCAAAAGAAATTAAATCGACTACTCAACTTGTCAGGCTGTCTTGATCATTGTCCTTTGTAGGTTGGTTTTCGCTTCTCCAAAAACGCTTCGACACCCTCTTTGTAATCATTGCTGTTTCCCGCAATGCTCTGAAGTTCAGCCTCAAGTGTAAGCTGCTGATCAAGATTGTTTTTAAAGGATTGATTTACGGCTCTCTTGTACAGACCAAATCCTTTTGTAGGCATTGAAGCTATCTTATTCGCGATGGATTGGGTTTCTTCATTCAATTTTGCATGAGTAACGGCTTTATAAATAAGCCCCAGTTCCACAGCTCTGTCAGCCGTGATCTTTTCATCAAGCAGGTACATAGCATTTGTACGTGCAAGGCCTACGAGTCGTGGAAGGAAAAAGGTACCGCCACTGTCGGGAATCAGGCCAATTTTGCTGAACGCCTGTACAAACATTGCTTCATGTGATGCAATTACGATGTCGCAGGCAAACGCGATATTTGCCCCTGCGCCGGCTGCTGTACCCTGAACGGCACAAACCACCGGTTTTTCCAGTTCCCGGATCGCTTTTATCACTGGATTGTAGCTCGTTTCAACCGTATCACTAAGTGTATAGTCTTCATCTTTTGCACGTTCAACAACTTCCTGCAGATCCTGACCGGCACAAAACGCTTTACCATTTGCCTTTAGCACTACGCATCGAACATTGTCCGCTTCAGCATCTTTGAGTGTATGTTGAAGATCAATCGCCATCGGTTCCGTGAAACTGTTGTATTTATCCGGACGATTGAGAGTTACGGTCAGTACGCTGCTTTCGATTGAAGAGAGTATATGTGACATGGACAGGCTAATAAAAAAGTTTGCAGATATTTAGAATAAAGTAAGAATATTCAATCCAAGGTATGTTGTTTAATCAGTCACTTCAATCCTGCGATTTTTTTGGAATTAATGCGAAAAAAATATAGCGGGGTCGATTCAGCTCAGTTAAATCGAAAAAGGGAAGGAGATCGGCGCTGCTGACTGGTGGGTTCCGCATCGAACATCTGTCTGCGGACAGCATTGCTGTACTCGGTTACCGTTCTGGGATAGGGGGCAGGTGTAAAAAAACCAAGGTCAAATTTTTTGCGAACGATTTCACTGCCAATATAAAGAAAGGCCTGGGTGGTTTTGGTCTCAGTTTGTATATGATTGTTTGTGAGGTAGAGCGTGAAATCCGGTTGATAGAGCTGATCGGAGAACATTTCGGGAGTCAGGCGGACTATCGTAACTTCTTTTGAGATATCGTCATCCTTTACATCAACATTGCGAAACTGAGCATAGCCGGTTGTTGCTGTGGCTAAAAGAAATATTGCAAGAAAGAGCGTGAATAGTTTCATATTTCAAATGCATTTAAAGTGTTCAAAAGGTTGTTCACATCCGTTGCAGTAGTACAGCGATTTACATGCAGTAGAACCAAACTCGCTCTGAAGAACCGTTTCAAAAGAGTCGCAATAGGGACAGGGAACAATTTTTTGAGATCCTTTAAGGGAGGTTAAAAAATCACCCTCTTCTTCAGTTTTCTCAGGGGGGGCTATTCCGTACTCTTTCAGCTTTTGTTTGGCGTAATCGGTCATCCAGTCCGTTGTCCAGCTCTCTTTAAAATCGGTCAGAACCTTAAAATTTGCAACCTCTTTTTCAGTGAGCTTTTTGTGGATTTCCATCTCAATGGCGTTCATGGCCGGGCAGCCTGAATAGGTGGGGGTAATCTTTACAATGACCTGATCATTTTCAATTTCAACATCACGCACGATACCCATCTCAACCACATTAAGAACAGGAATTTCCGGGTCGATGACCTCTTCAAGCCATGACCATATTTCAGAAGTTGTATGTTGCAGAGTCGCTTTCATTCAGGTAGTTGTTGGTATTGGGTATTAGGTATTGGGTAGTAGGTATCGGGTAGTGTTTTACAAATAATTTTAAAAAAAAGTGTAAGGAATTGGTTTTTATTGGATCATAAGTAAAACATAACCTTAAATTTTGGAGAGTAAAATATGCATAACTACAAAGAACTATCGGTTTGGAATAAGTCTGTTTCTTTTGCAACTGACATATACAAAAGCACCAAAACGTTTCCAAAAGATGAGAAATATGGAATCACTTCTCAAATACAGCGCAGCGTTGTATCTATCAGTTCTAATATTGCTGAAGGTTCTGGACGTATTGGTAAAAAGGAGTTCAGACAGTTTTTGAATATTGCTTATGGCTCTGCGTTTGAATTGGAAACACAACTAATCATTTCGAAAAACCTTGAATACCTTTCGGAATTAGAATTTGATGACTTAATAAATGATCTCATTATCATTCAAAAAATGCTATACAAACTAATCAAGAGCATCAAGTAAAATAGCTGGGTAGTGAGTTCCAATTAAAAAAACAACTCACTACCCACTACCTAATACCCGATACTCACCACCTCTCAACCAAAATTATTTCCACTCCGCATCGGGATAGGATCGTCTGAGAAACTGCATTTGGGCGAGAAGGGGGCCAAGGTGTTCGGTGTGGCGACCGCTGCGTGACCCGGTAAACATATACTGATCAAAATCAGGAACGGTTATGGTGGCCTCTTCAAGCACTGCGCAGATCAATTTTTTCCATTCATCTTTGAATTCGGTAACGTCTGTATATACGTTATGTTTGATTCCTTCAGAATCAGCCTCATCTACATTAAACATCTCTCCGATGTACATCCAAATTTCATCAAACGCCTCCTGGATCCTGCGATGACTCTCATCGGTACCGTCACCCAGGCGAAGCACCCATTCGCGACTGTGCCGAAGATGATATTTGATCTCTTTAAAATGTTTCTGCAGCATACCTTTGAACTGCTCATCGTCAACCGTTTCAATCAGCTCTTTATAGAGAAAGTAGCTGTATGCACTAAACAGAAACTGCCGGGCAATGGTAAATGCAAAATCACCGCGCGGAAGCTCAACCATTGCGATATTTTTGAAATCGATATCATCGCGAAAGTAGGCGTAGTGATCTTCATCCTCTTTACCCTCCAGTTCGGCGGCGTACCCGTACAGAGAAGCCGCATGGCCGATCATATCGAGGGCAACGTTGGCAAGTGCAAGATCCTCTTCCAGTTCCGGTCCGTGGCCGGTCCATTCTGAAAGACGATGGCCGTGAATCAGCCGGTCGTCTGCAAGGCGGAGCAGAGTCTCAACCAGAGCATCCTGTTTCGTTTGAGGTATGATGTCGAAAGTGCTCATAATTGTAGTATTGAGTAGTGAATATCGAGTATTGAGTAGTAAGTATTGAATATTGAGATTTTTTGAATCTCAAATCTCAAATCTCATGTCTCAAATCTATTCTT
>CAZKIZ010000261.1:0-5236 GCA_964552935.1 uncultured Rhodohalobacter sp.
ATACGGTAAATTATCGTAAAGACGGCACGGATTTTATCAACCAGTGGGACATCCACCCGTTAACCAACAATGAAGGAGAAATCACCCACTGGGTTTCTTATCAGCACGACATAACGGAGCGAAAGCGGTCGGAGAAACGTGTTGTGGATACCAATCTCGAGTTTGATAAACTTGCGGAAGAGTCAAAGAAGACACTGATTGACCTGGATGAGCAGGGTAATATCGTAACATCAAACAAAGCATTCAGGGATTTGATTGGGTTTGACGAGGAGGAGCTCAAAAAGAAAAAAGTTTGGAAGCTGCTCACGGATAACCAGGTCGAAAACTTCAGGCACAGATTCGATGTTTTTAAACCCAGCGATTTTGATGATCAGTCGTATGAGCTTGAGCTGCTGAACAAGAAAGGAAACACCATCGAAGTAAAAGCCAATGCGCGTCTCCTGTCCGCTAACGGACAAAAAATCATTCGAATTGCGTTTCAGAATAAATCGTTACAAAAGCGAATTATGAGCATGCTATCCAATCGCGAGAGCGGATTAAACGATATATTTGATGAAGCCAAAGATTTCAACTATAAGCTTGTTCCTGCAAATAACGAGCATTTTAAGTTTGATTATGTAACAGAGACTTTTTCTGAAATTACGGGAATCGCCTCTTCGGAAATAAATCAAACAGAGCTTCACGATTTTATTCATGAAGATGATATCAAAAAAGTGATCAACCACTTTAAAGTCGTGCTGGAAGGCAAGCCTAATACGGAGCAGTTCAGAATTAAAACGAAAGACGGAGACTACGTCGAAGTTATCGATTATGCGAAACCGGACTGGGATGAAGACAGTTCGAGTGTGAAGGCGATAAAAGGAGCAACTTCTACAGAAGTCTCTTCCGAGAAGAGCGCCTAGGAAGTTTTGAAGATAATTTTTGATAAGAAGCGCCGGCCTTGTGTCGGCGTTTTTTGTTAGATTTAATAATTGTATTGGCTCCACCGAAAGAAAATATTGCTGCCGTTAATTTGTTATCTTAGGCAGCTACCAACATAAACAGGTTCAGGGTATAAGTATCATGACAATTCAGGAAAAACAGGATCGGATTATCAGGGAATTCCAGGCCTTATCGGACTGGCAGGAGCGGTATAAGCATATTATTAAAATGGGGCAGAAGCTTCCTCCGCTGGATGATAAGTTCAAGGTAGAAGAGAATCTTGTGCGGGGATGTCAGTCACAGGTATGGCTCACCACGGACACAGAAGATGACAAAGTTATCTTTAAAGCAGACAGTGACGCAGCTATAACGAAAGGACTTGTAGCCCTGATGGTCAATTTCTACTCAGGCGAAGATCCGGACACGATTTTAACCAGTCAGCCGGAATTCATAAAAAAAATCGGTATGCAGGAGCACCTCTCTCCAACCCGGTCGAATGGCCTGGCGTCGATGATCAAGCAGATGAAAATCTATGCGATGGCGTATAAGGCAAAAATGGCCAGTCAGGAATAACGATCCCCGGATAGTTATAACAGCGCCATCAAATATGCCAAAATTTGAGATATTGCCGTTATGATATTCAGAATAATTCAGGGTATATTCTAAAAATAATATTTTCTACAAAAAACAGACTCTATGAATAGTAAAACAGGTCAAATAGCTCTTTTCGTCGCTTTTCTTCTCATTGCCGGTGCAGCTCTCTACTACGGTCTCTCAGGAAATTCAGACAGCAATTCAACGTCCGCAACAAATGTAAATGATCGTACGGCTCAGCAGGTAGAGATTTTAAAGTACAGCGACTATCAATGTCCGGCATGTCGCGACTATGTACCGCTTGTAAAGCAGCTGAAGGAGGATTATGGCGATATGGTTGAAATCAACTACCGTCACTTTCCGTTAAGCGGTTTTCAGTTTAGCCGGCTGGCTTCACACTCCGTAGAGGCAGCCCGCGAGCAGGGGCATTTCCAGGAGATGCACGATCTCATCTTTGAGAACCAGGCGGAATGGTCACGCGGCAACGCTCAATCGATATTTGACGGGTATGCCGAGCAGATAGGCCTCGATATGGAACAGTTCCGGCAGGACAGGGAGTCAGACAGTGTGGCTGAGCGTGTTGAGCAACAGCGGCAGGAAGGACTCCGCCGAACCGTGAATTCAACCCCTACATTTTTTGTGAACGGACGAAAGCTGCAGCAAAATCCACAAAGCTATGAGCAGTTAAAGTCTATTGTGGAACTTCAGATGTACCGGTCGAATTAACGGGCCTCAGACATGGTATTTTTAAGATAGAGCAATCCGGATAGGGTGATTGGTCTACAAGTATTTGATGTATCGAACAATGGTGCACTTTGGAAAAATACCATGTCTTGGTTAGAGCCGGGTTTGGTGGCAAATTACAATTCATGATTCACTTTCGACTCATCTGATGATTGTAAATCAGCGGATGAGAATTTTCTTCTCAACCTGATACTCACTATGATTTACGAATTTCTCAAAAAATCACCCCGGTTTGATGATACTGTATTTGTTGCACCAAGCGCAGATCTGATTGGTGATGTGGAGCTGGGTTCTGAAAGCTCTGTATGGTTTAACACAACGATTCGGGGCGATGTGAACTACATTCGCATCGGTGCCCGATCAAATGTGCAGGATAACGCCTCTATTCACGTGATGAATCAAACCGGCCCAACCGTTATTGGCGATGATGTGACGATTGGCCATAACGCGATGGTTCACGGATGCACGATTCACGATCGTGTGCTGATCGGGATTCACGCGACGATTCTGGATAAAGCGGTTGTTCCGTCGGATGTAATTATTGCGGCAGGATCACTGGTACCGCCCGGTAAGACGCTTGAATCGGGATATCTTTATATGGGATCGCCTGTAAAAAAAGCGCGCGAGCTCACCGATGAGGAGATCAAGTCAATCAAGCAGTCTGCAGAAAACTATGTGAAATACCAGCGTACCTACCGGCAGGTGGATACATATGATGAAAATCCTTTCTACACTGCAGAGAAATAGCGTTGCTCCAGACATGGTATTTCTAAGATCTAAGCTCTCGAACAGGGTGACCGGTCTGCAAGTATTTGATGAATTGAACTGTTGTGCACTTTGGAAAAATACCATGTCTTGGTTAGGACTGGGATTGGATTCTTAGACATGGTGATTTAAGAGCAACCTCTTCGCACTCAATATCTTGTCTGCTAATCTCTAATAGATTGAGCTACGTTTTGTCCTAAAAAAATACTATTTCAAAGATATAACTTAACAACACGTCGTTATAAAAAACTCAAACGCTTCAGTTTCATTGTAGACCAGAATCGCCCCCTAATAACTAATTACCCATTTATCTAATTGCTAATATGGCCGGTATCTACATCCACATTCCTTTTTGCAAGCAGGCGTGCAGCTACTGCAACTTCTATTTTCTGACGCGCGACCAGCTCAGGCAGCCGTTTGTAGATGCGCTTATTGATGAGATACATTTCTATAAGGATAAACCTTTTGCCAGCGAGACAATCCGGACCATCTACTTCGGAGGCGGCACACCATCCCTTTTATCTGCTAAGCAGCTCCATTCAATTCTCTCTGCCCTGGAAAATGTGTTTCAGATTGATTCCGTGGAGACAACCATAGAGATGAATCCGGACGATGTGTCAGAGGAGTACCTGAGACAACTTAAAGAGCTCGGATTTAATAGGGTCAGTATGGGAGTTCAGTCATTCGATCCCGAACTGCTGAAATTTATGAACAGGGCACATACACCGGATGAAGCGGACAGGGCACTTCAGCTGATACAAAAAACCGGCTTTCCATCTTTTACAGCCGATCTTATCTACGGAAATCCCGGCCAAAAGGCAGAGTCTTTAGAAGAGGATATCGACAGGCTGCTCAGCTACACTCCGCCCCACGTTTCAGCCTACTCACTCACTATTGAGCCAAAAACAAGGCTTGGTAAACAGGTGGAGCTGGGCCGTATTGACCCGGTACCCGATGATGTTGTTGAAACCCATTTTGATCTCGTAGAGCAGAAATTGAAAAGTGCCGGGATTGAGCGGTATGAAGTGAGTAATTTTTCCAGGCCGGGCAGAGAGGCGGTCCACAACAGCAACTACTGGAAGCACGTAAACTATCTTGGTCTTGGCCCGTCGGCCCACTCACTGCACTGGCGTGACGGTGGCGCAGCGCGCTGGCGAAACCGGCCGGACCTGAAATTTTACCTGGACCGGGATTGGGATAACGTAAAAGATGAAGAGGAAAACCTGTCGCTTGAAATCCTGGCCGAAGAGCGGCTGATGCTCGGACTGCGAACCGTTGCGGGAATTTCAGTACGCAACCTGAAAGAAGCATACGGATATGAGTTTAATCCGAATCAGTGGAACTGGCTCACGCTCCAGCAAGAGAGAGGCTGCGTTACCCTGTCCAATGACACTAAAACTATTCAGCTTACAGCGAAAGGATTAAAGATCGCAGACTATATTGTTTTAGAGCTAATCACGAGAGCCTAGCCAATGGCAGAGCCCTGAATCATAATTTTATAAACGATAAAAGACCAAATATCCGTTGCGCTTCCACACCGTTTCTAGAAATCCAAAATTATTTTATCAGCATCATCTTATTAGTGGTAACGGTTTGGTCTGTGATGATCCTGTAAAAATAGGCGCCTGATGCGAGGTTTGAGCCGTCAAAATCTACAAAGTGAAATCCTTCGCCCAGCGTTTGGTTCAGCAGGGTAGATACCCTCCGGCCAACTGCATCGTAGACATCAATCCGAACATCTTTTCTGCTGTTCAGCGAAAACTCGATACGGGTGGTTGGGTTAAACGGATTGGGGTAGTTTTGAGCGAGAATGTCTTCTTCCGGAAGAATAGATTCAAGGGTTAACGTATAGTCTGCAGTTCTTGACCTGTTGGTGTTTACAACGGCGATTCTCAACTCGGCAAGATCGCTCCAGTTCCAGGGCGTTTGTATTTGTCCGGTGGCAGAATTCTCGTTAACGGCGGACAGTTTTCGGGCTGTTCCGTCATTGAATACGCCGATAAGCCCAATGCCAATGCCCGGGACAGTAGCCTCTATTCTGATGCCGGGCTGTCCTATAGACATCATCGGGGCATCCGCTCGTATATAATTGGCGGCAAGCGGTCGCAGGCCGGTGTTGGATATACTGTCCGGCACAAAAATGAGCTCATCGGTGATGGAGGGATTTGGATAAAATTGACGCTCGCGAAAGCCGAAATCAGCGTCTGCAAAT
>CAZKIZ010000262.1:0-5232 GCA_964552935.1 uncultured Rhodohalobacter sp.
GAGTTGAAGCAGAGGATGAGATGAACATTGACGGGGCCTATTTCACACTGGAGCTTCCGCGGAAATATTATAAAGAGGGCGAAGCGCGGTTTTCAGGATCGGATCATGAAACGGTCCCATTTTCAGGGGTGAATGTAATTCCGCTGGGTGAATATGCCCGGACCACCGTCAGCAGTGCGCATTTTTACTCTGATGATCGTCAGCTCGAGGTTACATTTGATGAACCAACTGAAATCCTGATCCGTGGTGAAGCTGACTTTCCGGATTATATTATGGTCTACATTCCCATCATGGCGGGAGCGGTATCCGGCGGGGATTCTGCAAAGAAGATATTCACTCTTAAGGCAACCGGAACCTTTGACCGGTCACCGGTTGAGTTGGTACTGGATAGCTCTCAGCCGGGTCCGGTCTGGGATGGTTTTGGAGGAAACTTCAGGCTTCAGAGTGATCGTGATCAACAGGTAATCGATTTTATTCTCGAAACGATGCCGCTCGGATGGGGCAGAAATGAGATGCCCTGGCAGTATTGGGATCCTGATTTTGATTCCGATCCGATTGAGGAAGCTCGTGCCGGAAACCTACATCCGCGCGTTGAAGCCGCTATGGAGATGACGCAGCGGCTCTATCAAATGGGGCTGCCGACAATGCTGGCCGCATGGTGGGGACCCGACTGGTCGATGGATACGGAAACAGAGACAGGTTTTGATGAACGGGGATTGCGTGGTGCTCCGCTCAACCAGGACGTGGCGCAGGAAATTTACGAGTCTATCGCAAACTACATCTTATACCTGAGAGAGGAGTACGATACCGAAGTCCAGTACTTTTCATTTAATGAATCAGACCTCGGGATTGATGTGCGCCAGAGCCCAAAAGAGCACACCAAACTGATAAAAGAGCTTGGCGCCTATTTCGAATCGGTGGGACTGCCAACAAAAGTATTGCTTGGTGATGCCGCTGACGCCAACGCCTTCTGGTTTATTGAACATGCTATGAACGACCCGGAAGCGCACGAATATATGGGGCCGGTATCATATCACTCATGGCGCGGCTGGAGTGATGAGACGATGCAGCGCTGGACCGATGCCGCTCAGCGCATGGACCTGCCGCTGGTGATAGGTGAGGGAAGTATTGATGCCGCAGGCCATCGCTACGGACGGTTTTTCGAGGAGTCGGTGTATGCCCTGGAAGAGATCAATCTCTATACGCGAATACTCGCAATCAATCAGCCGATGACGATTCTGCAATGGCAGCTGACGGCTGACTATTCCGTGCTTGCGGGCGGCGGAATTTATGGAAATGATGAACCGCTTCGCCCCACTGTTCGCTATTGGAACCTGATGCAGCTTGCCAATACTCCGCACGGCCTGCACCACATGCCTATTGGCAGCGATCACGAACTTGTAACCAGCGCAGCCCTGGGCGACAATGATGAAGGCATGTACGCTATCCATCTTGTAAATAACGGCGCCACAAGGGAAGCCACCATCAGCGGGCTGCCTGATGGGGTTTCTGAACTTCGTATCTTTACGACCAACACAGAGACCGATATGGAGGAAGGCACTCCGGTTCAGGTGCAGGATGGCCGGGCTACTTTCACACTTGAAGCCACCAGTTTTGTTTCGCTGATGACGCCCTGATGGAGGAGTGTTGAGCATCACGATGAGCCTGGTGTTGAACTGTTGAGTGACACGCTTTGCGTGCCGTGGAATTGTTGAACTGTTGAATTGGATGTCTGAGAACTACTCTTGTGCGAAAATCGATTTCAAATAGAGTTCAGAAATCGAAAAAGTATTACGATTTCGCAACGCTTTTTTCCGTTTCGTTTTAAATTACGATTCTACAATTCTACAGTTCCACGACACACGCAGTGTGTCACTCAACATCACGCAAAGCGTGATACTCCACAGTTCTACGACAGATGCAATGATGTGTCACTCAACGCTATTGCCAGGGGAGGGAGTCCAGGTCTACATTTCCGCCGGTCAGTATAATGCCGGCCTTTTTTCCTTTTATTTTTACTTTATCCTCAAGAAGAGCGGCAAATGGTACCGCACAGGAAGTTTCAATAATAATATTCATTCTCTCCCAGATCAATCTCATGGCGCGAATAATCGACTCTTCAGAGACGGTTTCAATACCGTCCGCGTGATGTTGAATAATCGTAAAGGTCCGCTCACTGAGGGTTGTTCTGAGGCCGTCCGCAACGGTTTTAGTTGTATCGGGAAACTGACGCTCACCCAGTTTTAGCGACAGATAGGCGTCGTTGGCCATCTCCGGCTCGGTTCCGATTATGGTGATACCGGGTTTCATATGACGCGCTGCAATGGAGGTGCCGCTCATCAATCCGCCGCCGCCAACAGGCGCAAGGATAAAATCAAGATCAGGGATCTCCTCCAATAGCTCTTTTGCGGCTGTTCCCTGTCCCGCGATCACCTGTTCATTATCATAGGGATGGATGAATGTTGCCCCGGTTTGATCAACGACTTTCTGAAGAGTCTCTTCCCGGGCCTTCTGGTTTGACTCGCACAGTGTAACAGACGCGCCATACCCTTTGACTGCCGCAATTTTGACCTTTGGTGAGTTTTCCGGCATTACGATATGGGCCGGAATATTCCGCATCCGCGCAGCCAGGGCGAGTGCCTGCCCGTGATTACCAGACGAGTGTGTAGCCACACCTTTTTGCGCGTCATCATCAGACAGTGAAAAAACAGCGTTGCATGCGCCCCGGAATTTGAAAGCTCCGGCACGCTGAAAATTTTCACACTTGAAATAGAGTTCTCCATCAACCATTTCGTTCAGTGAACGGGATGTGAGAACAGGTGTTCTGTTTGCGTACGGTTTGATTCGCGCTGCAGCATCTTCGATATCGCTGAATTTTGGAATCGAAATTTTTTCCAAGGAGAAGAGGTTTAGTTTTAAATTGACGTCAGAAAATAACCCGCTACGGTATGGCAATCCACCTTCATACTAATATCGTATGGTTCATTAGTTAATAATGCAGGTTAGTTCAGTGAGATACAGTTTTCATTTTTAATTTTCGCTTATTGAATGAGACCAATACTAATTTTCGTATCGATCGGCCAGTCTCTGCAAATCATCGAATGTTTCGTACTGTTCATTTCCATTGCTGTCGCGATAGACAAGACGATTGGAGAGCCGAACACGCTCCGAAATTTCGTTGAACATGGATGATTCCAGAAGAATAGTTGCCTCTATCCTGTTCGGCGACTCGCCATCATCGGATTGGGTCAGAGACAGAGAAAAAGATTTCCGTTCATTGAAAATCAGGTGTAAAGGGTCGGAGATCGATACATTATCTCGCAGATCTAAGATGATGTCGATTCCCCGTTCAGAAATATCAGGCTCATCGGGTGCCGATCCAAACCAGAACTGATAGGTGCCCGAAAGAATGTATTCACTTTCCGGCGGGATACCCTGCTTGCCCGATGCACAACCGCCAATAATAAATAATACCAGTGTGATAGAAATAAAATGTTTTTTCATAAGTTCTATGAGAACTCCGGATCATTGGTTATCGGTTATTAGTTATCTGTTGTTGGTGTTATTGTCGAAACTTGTCAGCACGTACTGGATCTGCCCCTTGGGATCCCTTCGGAAAAGCACCGGGAATGCTCAGGTCTAACCCCTTAAATTAACCACTCCTGATAACTAATCAACCAATTTACAAATTACCAACATACAAATAACCAATCCAGAATACGGAGTCATTTAACTAAATAGTATAAACAGATGAAAAAATTACTACCTCTTGTTGCGGTTTTGTTTCTCCTGCTTCAGTTTTTGGGCTGCAGCTCAACTTCATCACCGGACGATGTTGCCCTGGATACGACAGACGAAAAATTGTTTGTCTGGAATGGATTGAATCACTGGTATTTCTGGCAGGATGATGTTGCTGATTTGGCTGATAACCGGTTCCGAAACAACAGCGAGTTCAATACTTATCTGAATCAGTTCAGTACTGAGCAATCGCTCTTTAACCAGCTATTGCACAGAGACGATAATTTCTCATGGCTGATTCAAGATTACAAAGTCCACGAAGAAGCGCGTCTTGGAATATCTACATCTTTTGGCTTTAGGTTTGGTCTGCTGAGGGAGTCGCCCGATAATTCCCGGGTTATTGGATATGTTCGCTATGTGGTTCCCGGCTCTCCGGCGGCTAATGCGGGACTGAAGCGCGGTGATGTGTTCAATGGTGTAAACGGTCAAACGTTAACTGTCGACAACTTTCAGAGCCAGCTGAGGGGAGAGACGTACGCTCTGATGATGGCCAAAGTTACCGATTTTGTTCCGTCGCCTCGCAGATATACGGTTGAAAGTCTCGATAAAACGATCAACGTCACGGCAGTTAATCTTCAGGAGAATCCCATACATCGCTCAAAAGTGATTGAGTCTGAAACATCCAGAGTAGGCTACCTGATGTACAACTCATTCCGGTTTAATTTTCATGATGATCTCAATCAGCGTTTCAGAGAGTTTAAAGATGCCCGGATTGACGATCTTGTGATCGATCTTCGCTACAACGGCGGTGGAACACTGATCACAAGCGCTCTGCTTGCAAGTTTAATCTCTGGGGTATCTTCAGATGAAATATTTGCTGAGTTGATTCACGGAAGCAAGCGGGAATCGCGAAACAGCACTTTTGAATTCCTGGACTCTGTTCCAATTTATGATGACGAGGGCAGCTTCAGCAGGACTGATGATATTAACAGCCTCAGAATGAATCGATTGTATGTGCTTACCAGCCGGAATTCTGCATCCGCAAGTGAAGCGCTGATCAACGGACTGCTCCCTTTCGGTGTGGAAGTGATTGTGATAGGAGAGGTAACTGCGGGGAAAGATGAAGGTTCTATCACCGTCTATGACGCGCCAGAGTCTAATTATTCACCGCGTAATGAAGAGCAGCGGGCAAAAATTAATCCCAATCATATGCGGGCTATGCAGCCCATTATTTTCAAAATATTCAACAAGGAGAGAGCTGACTATCCGAATGGTTTTTTCCCAGACTTTCAGATTGTGGAGTTCGATTTTCTCAAGAATCTTCCCGAGTTGGGTGAACCGGATGAGCCGCTCTTATCGGCAGCTCTAAGCCATATAAATGGGGATGGGTTTCCCGCTGTGGCAAAAACACAGTTTGTAGACTCTCCTGAACTCATTTTCGATAGTGCTGAATTAGGAGTCCTGCGGGATGAAATCTACCTGCTGCCGGGAGAT
>CAZKIZ010000263.1:0-5223 GCA_964552935.1 uncultured Rhodohalobacter sp.
TTTGGGGTCTTATGAAAATCAAACAGATCATATCACTTTCGGTACTGCTGCTGGTGACTGCTGTTGCCATGTCATCTTGTGATAACAGCATCCATACAGATTTAGAGGAGTCACTGGCTCCTTATTTGGAACTGGGTGCTATTGAAGAGGCATCAAATACAACACTTACCATTCGGAAAGGAGAATCGGCCGGACTGGATAGTTATTTTGCATTTGATGTAAGCAACATTAAAAGTAACTCTATAATTAAAGAAGGACTGGTTGAGGGGTGGTGCCTTGAGTGGGACAAACCGATTGCATCTAACAACGACCGTCATGATGGCGTTGAAGCGTATTCAACGTACGGCAGCACTACATGGAAACCGGTGAACTATTTGATGTCGATTAAAAATCAGCTTAAAAAAGATGATCCGAGTCTGACCTACAGAGAGATCCAGGTAGCCCTGTGGTCTTTAATTGAAGTGCCCCGTTTTAACCTCGATGAAGTTCTGGCAAATGGCAGAATGCCTTCCCGCCTGATGAGTAACGGAGAGCCTAATTTCAGCGTTGAAAAGGTAAAATCCATTGTAGACAGGGTACGCAGCAACGCCGACTCTTACACCTATTCAGCAAACACTCCTTTTATGGTGTTTGCCCGTACGGATGACGACAGCCAGAATGGCGGCTTTGTTACCTGTGAAAGCGGTGATGCTGACCTGTGTGAGGGATTTGTGTCTGTCTCAGGGTTCGTTTTTGTTGATGCCAATTCTAACCAGGTTAAAAACTCGAATGAATCGGGTATCCAAAATACAACCGTAACACTGACCGATGGTGAGGGCATGGAAGCTCAAACCAGGACAGGACAGGATGGCTTCTACTCCTTTATTGTTTTTACGGGTGACGAGGAGAAAACATTTACTCTTGAAGTATCTGAAGTAACTGACGATGCCGATGATTTCAATGAAGGGCTCTTCGATTCGTACCTGCCAACAACGCCAATATCAGGAGTTTCGGTTACTGCTGCCTCAGACAACGTAGCTGGTGTAAATTTTGGGTTTGAACCAAAAGTTGAAGAGTTGATTGAGAGGTTTAATGACGGTTCGATCGTTACAAATACAGAAGAAAGGAAATTTTGGATAAAGCAGCTTCTGCTTGGGGCAGTATCTGAATTTACAGGTATCACAATTGATACTGAAGTTCCAAAAGATCTGCTGATTTCGCACCTCAACGATATAGAAGGTTTATTGCTTGAAGAGCCTTTCCAATTCGGAGAGAACAAGCTCAAATCAGCACTCTTAACCATTCTGAAACAACGAACAGCGATCGACAGACTTCTTGCAGAATTGCTGACAGCCGAGCTGAATGTGGTTAGCGGCCGGGGTTCGGGGTCCGTTGATTTCGACTTAGCGCTGATAGCATTCGGAGAATCCGCAGCGGTTGAGCTCATGGGAGGGGGTGAAGAACTAAGAGCGGCTATGAAAACAGAGCCGACATCAGCTGACGTTTTGCCGGAATTCGATTCGGTAAAAACTGCTGAGGATGCAAGAGCACTTTTGCGGGAAACACTTAACTCCGCTGTTTCTGAGACAGAATCCATGCCGACCACATCATCCGCCACAACCGATAGTGCCGAATCGCTCCTAAGGTCGTTTAACCGCTCTGGCGGAGGCGGCTCGGTTGGGCCAGGATAACGCATGCAATAGCCGGAGTTCGATATACAAATATTAAATTATTTATTATATTTTTAGCGAACTCCGGATATTGGTCAATCATAAGTTTTATGGATTTCCCCGGAGAATGGCTTTTTTTCAGCTCAGAGGTTCGCGAATCAAATCCACTTATGAGTTAAAATCATTATCGAAAGTGCAATATGAGGATTCGACTATTCACACTCCTGATTTTATTTGCACTATCATATTGTGCGCTGGAAGCCCAGGTTTTACCAATCACTCATTATACACCGGATAATGAGATTAATCCTCTTCCTTCAGCGGAGGTGCATTTCGTATACCAGGACAGAATCGGCTACATTTGGCTGGCCGTCTACTCCTCCGGCCTTGTGCGCTACAACAGCACCTCTATGGAGCTTTATGGCATACACCAGGGCCTGCGTGATTTAACCGTATGGGATATTATTGAGGATGCCAGCGGCAGATTATGGGTCAGTTCTAACGCCGGCCTGGTAGCTTCAGAAAAGCCTTTAACGGAGTACGGTACGGCAGAGTCTGTAAAATTTGTCTCCGAAATTGAAGGCCAGAACCTATTAGACCGAACCGTTAATCACAACCGAATGACCGTAGACGCAAGCGAGCGATTGTGGGTGGGGACGGATAATATTGGAATTGTACGGTACTGGGTAAATGATGACGGACTTTTTGAATCTGACACGCTATCTACACCCCTTTCCGAAAACCAACAGCCATACCCGGTTCGGGCTGTAGAGGCAACCGGCAGCGGCACGGTGTGGGTTGCAGTAACAGGAGGTAAGCTATTCAGGTACGACGATTCTGACAGGGTTTCTGAGTTCAATTCCGGAAGCAGCAACAATATCAGCTCGCTGTATGCTGACGCCGACGGCACGCTATGGGGCGGTGAACAGCTAGGGCGAGTCTGGAAGCTTGAAGAGAGAACCGGCAGACCTCTTTTTGTTGATATCGATCAGTCACTTTCCGGAAATATTTCGAACATCACATCAGATAGCGAAAACAATATTTGGGTGTCGAGTGAAGGGTCGGGGGTGTTAACGTTCGATGCCCGCAATACAGCTTCTGTTGAATATATCAGTCGGAAAAATGGACTGCTGGGTGATATTGTTTTTAACGTTATGGAAGATCGCGAGGAGAATATCTGGATAGCCCAGTCCGGCGGCGTTTCCAAGCTGAGATATAATTACAAGGCGTTCAACAATCTTACTGCAATATCTTATGCAGGCGAATCTCCTGTTTTACCCGGCCCGTCGATCGGAACTCTTCTGTCGTATTCAGGAAACGCTCTTCCCTGTTCTATTTTTGCCGGATCATCGCAGGGTGGAGTAGCCTGCATCAATGAACAGTTTGAGTCTGAGCTTATCACCCAGGAAGACGGCCTCCCAAATAACTGGATAAACGGTTTAGAAACGGACAGCCAGGGGAGGCTCTGGATTGGAACTTCAAGGGGGCTCAGCAGTCTCTCGATGAGCAGCCTGCCTGAATTAAATGGCGTTACCGGCACAAATTCTGTCACACTGTTTGGAGAACCGGGGACACTGGCATCGTATAATACGGCCAGCATTCTTGCCGCTGATAAATTACAACTCCCTGAAGATGCTGCTTTAAGCAATTATGGTGAAAGTATTTGGTTTCCCGGCTATCATGAAGTGTATGTAGCAGCAAATAATTATTTCTACACGCTAAGCGGTTCAGACGGGCTGCCTGCGGCCATCTACCACACGGCTGCTTTTGACGGAGACGGCCATTTATGGCTTGGAACGCGCGATATGGGAATTTATCGCTCCAAAGAACCGCTAACACTCCGGGTTTTAGAAGAGAGACGGGCAGCTGATGGTGATCGAGAACTTTTTGAACCCTGGTGGTCCGCCGAAACAGGAGCTCCATCAAACCAGATTGATAAACTGTTGTGGTTAGATGGATTGATGTGGATAGGAACCCCGGCAGGTTTGACTGCACTGGAGGGTTCTTCAACAAGAAAACGTCATGAAATTACCACGGCCGATGGCCTGCGCGCAAATAATGCCACCAGTTTTGCGTGGTCTCCGGTATCAGAAACATTATGGGTGGGAACGAACCAGGGGCTGGCCGAAGTTGACACAGAAAACGGGACCGTGCTGAGAACCGTTACCCGGCAGGACGGACTGGTGGATAATGAAGTCTGGTTTTATGGTTCGGTACACATAAATAGTGACGGGGTTGTCTACTACGGGACCGCAAAAGGTATATCTATTTATGATCCGTCAAAGGATCGTGTAAACGAGCGCCCGCCTGATGTTCGAATTGAAAACATCATCACAGAAGAGGTGCAGGGCGAACGTAATCAGTTTACATTTGAATATTCTGCGCTGAGTTTTGGCAATGAGCGGAGTATCCAGTATCAAACCAGGCTGATTGGATTCAGTGATGAGTGGTCGGCTTTGAAGCCGGATACCCGAATCAACTATACAAATTTACCTGCTGTATTTCGCCCGAAAGAGTACTCCTTTGAAGTTCGTGCGGTGAATGAAGCCAATGTATGGTCGGCTGCCCCGGCGCAATACTCTTTCCAGGTTTCTCCGCCGGCATGGCTGCAGTGGTGGGCATTTTTGGCGTATTTTGCACTCTTTAGTATTGGCGTGTTTAGCGTGGATCGCATCCAGAGAGCGCGCCTTTTAAAAAAGGAGCGAGAAACGGCCCACCTGCGCGAAACGGAGCTGAAGGCAGAAGCGGCGATTGCACGTTCAAAAGTAGCTGAGATCCAGGCGAAGGCGCTTCAGGCTGAAAATGATTTGAAGGCTGCCGAGCTGGAAAAGGCACGTGAGCTTGAATCGGCCTATCACGAACTGAAAGCCACGCAAAACCGACTGATCCAGGCTGAGAAGATGGCTTCGCTGGGCCGTTTATCCACCGGAATTGCCCACGAGATTAAAAATCCCCTCAATTTTATAAACAACTTTGCCGAGGTTTCCAATGAACTCGTGGGTGAGTTGAAGGAGGCGATTGAAGCAAATGATATGGATGAGATTTCATTTATCCTGTCGAATCTGAGCTTTAACACTGAGAAAATTGAGGAGCATGGCAAACGGGCTGACTCAATTGTGCGATCGATGATGCAGCATTCAAGAGGCGGGCCTTCTGAACTGGAAAGGACTGACCTGAACAAGCTCGTCCAAAAATATGCCGACCTGGCTTATGAGGGAAGAAAAGTTCAAAACAAAAAACTACATGTACGGTTAAACAGTGACCTCGATCCCTCGCTTGAATCCGTTGATTTAATGGCTCAAAAAATCGGGCAGGTGCTTCAAAACCTGATCGAGAATGCGATCGACTCGGTATGGACCTACTCACAAACGCAGAATGCAGAATACGAACCTGCTATCAATATCCAAACAGAGCGCTACATTGATCGAGTGGAAGTGCGTATTGCCGACAACGGCCCCGGTATTCCTGAAGAGATTCGCGAGCGAATTTTTGAGCCGTTCTTCACCACCAAGCCCACAGGCGAAGGAACCGGCCTCGGGCTGAGCATCAGCTACGATATTATCACCCAGATGCA
>CAZKIZ010000264.1:0-5200 GCA_964552935.1 uncultured Rhodohalobacter sp.
TTTAGCCGTTAATAACAGTATGCCGGTAAGACAATGGCAACCTGTCTGAACTTCCCTCTACCCGTGATTTTCTATGGCTGCTTTCTTAGCTCACAGTTGTAGCACAGGTCATCGGTTTAAACACGTACGCCCAATTTACTACTATTTTTCAATTTTCATAATAGGCGTTAAAATTTCTATACTCTTTGAAGATGCTTAATGCCCCTAAAAAAACCCTAACAATCCTCCCTCAATCTATTACCTTCTTGTAAATCCAACTTCACCAAAACTCTTCATGAAACATCTCCTCATACCGGTTATCGCTCTCTGTTTTTTAGGGACTGCATGCAGCTCTGACCCTCAGCCTGCATCAACCGACCGCTTCACATTTGACTCCATTCCAGCCGGACAGGCAGGCCTGCACCCTGACTCACTCCACAGAGTAACTGAGTTTCTTCGGGATGGTGTGGATACCGGAAAAATCCCGGGCTCTGTTTTGACGATCGTAACGGACGGGTCAATCGTTTACAGCGAAGCCGAAGGCATGGCCGACATTGAAGATGAAATTCAAATGGGTCAGCATCATATTTTCAGGATGGCATCTATGACCAAACCGGTAACTTCTGTAGCTGTGCTTATGCTTGCCGAAGAGGGTAAATTGAGTGTGAATGATCCCGTGTCTAAATTTATTCCAGAGTTTTCAGAGCCTGCCATACTCGAAACGGTAGATATGACGGATACAACCTGGAGTTCAAGGCCTGCAGAAAATGAGATTACCCTTCATCATCTGCTCACGCATACGTCCGGTGTTGCCTATGGATTTATTGATGAAGAGCTTGGAGCCGTGTATCAAAAAGCGGGGGTGCCTGATGGTACCGTCATGGATGGCCGCACCCTTGAACAGACAATGAGCCGGCTGGGAGAGCTTCCCCTGAAGCATGAGCCCGGGTCAGCATGGACATACGGCCTCAGCACTGATATTTTAGGGCGGGTTGTGGAAGTTGCTTCAGGAATGCCTCTGGACCGATATTTTCAAGAGAATATTTTTGAACCGCTTGGCATGCACAATACCGGCTTTAATATTCAGCCTGAAGAACAGGAACGAATCGTGGCACTTTACCGAAACACCCGGCCAAATGAGCTCCAAAAAATTCCCCGGTTATCTGTTCAGAGTTCTGATACCCTGTCAACGGATGCCGGGCAGATGCCCCACGTAGGGTATTTTTCCGGCGGATCCGGCCTGCTTGGAACTGCTGAAGATTACCAGCGATTTCTGCAAACCATCCTGAATGGCGGGCAGCTGGGGGATGTCCGGCTTTTTGGTGAAGAGACCGCCCGTTACCTTAAAAAACATCAAATTAATGACCTTCGTCTTGGAGAAGACGGATTCAGTTACGCTTTCCAGGTAACGATGCAGGATGGAGATTTAAAAAATAACCGCCAGCCAGGCAGACTTCAGTGGGGAGGACTGTTTCAAACCCACTTCTGGCTTGATCCTGCCCGAAACACAACCGTGGTGCTCATGACACAGGTGTACCCTTCCATGCACCAGCAGGAGCTGTATAATGAAGTGGAGCAAAGGATTAACAGATCTTTTATTGAATAGTGTGTGCGAATTTTAAGCCAATTTCATTGAGCATACCCACTGACAGCCGAATAAAGCTGCTGTTTTTCAGATGTAGTTTAACTGGTACGGGTCAGTGGGGGAAGAAATCTGATTAAATTCCCTTTGGTGAATTACCGCAACTGATTCATGAAATGTTCATTGAAAGCGCCTATCTTTATCGGTCTTTGAACCCCAAAACCTTTCATGAATAAACCGGCTCTTGCGACAGTATTTTTGGTAGTGATGATCGACCTGCTCGGGTTCGGCATCGTGCTGCCCCTTCTGCCGTTTTACGCACAGGAGTTTGCCGCATCAGCAGTCACCATTGGCCTTCTTTATAGCGTTTATTCATTTATGCAGCTCATTTTTTCACCGATCTGGGGAAGCCTCTCCGACCGGATCGGACGACGGCCGATAATGCTGCTGAGTACCTTTGGTGCCGTTCTGGCCTACATTATCTTTGGCCTTGCAGAAACGCTCGGCGTGCTCTTTTTCTCACGAATCATTGCCGGCGTGATGGGGGGAAATATCTCAACCGCGCAGGCCTATATCGCCGATGTGACCGATAAAGAGAACCGCGCCAAGGGAATGGGGCTGATTGGTGCGGCGTTTGGTATCGGGTTCGTCGTGGGACCGGCATCCGCAACACTGCTGATTCACTCCTCTTTTCACGATTTTGTAGCCGGAATCGGCTTTGTGGAGTTTGCCGACTGGATGCGGGCCAACAAGTTTGCCCTGCCCGGCTTTTTTGCCGCTGCCCTTTCCTTCTGCAGTTTTCTGATGGTGCTTTTTAAGCTCCCCGAAACGGTGGATACCTCCAAAGAGAAACCTGCGGGTATGAGCCGGCCAAGCGTATTCACACCGCGGTTCTGGCGTGAACTGTCCAAACAGAAAAGCCTCACATCACGCGGATTTCTGATCCCGCTGATCATCGGCTTTTTCCTGCTCTCCTTTGGCGAATCGAGCCTCTACAGCGCCTTTCCGCTTTTTGCCGAACAGGAACTAAACCTGACGGCCGAACAGGTGGGAATTCAGTTTTTCTACATCGGTATCGTAGCCGTAGTGATCCAGGGGTTTCTGATCAAACCGCTGACAAACCGCTTTAACGAAGAAAAACTTTTCCTGACCGGAAATATCCTGATGATCATCGGCCTGGCCTGTATTCCGCTCGCCGGCTCCATGACCCAGCTCGCCCTGGCGCTCTGCCTGATGGCGGTGGGCAAAAGCCTCAACACACCCACCATCACCAGCCTGATCTCCCAGGAAGCCGATGAAGAACATGTTGGCGCCGTAATGGGAACCGCACAGGGGATGTCAGGCCTCGGACGGATGATCGGCCCCACCTGGGGTGGTGCCCTCTTTGCAATCTATTTTGGACTCCCGTTTGTCGCCACCGCGGCCATTGTTGGGGGAACCCTCTGGATAGGCTGGAAGCTGCTCGGCACAGGAGACAAATAGGACGCGGAACTGTTGAGTGACACACTTCGTGTGTTGTGGAACTGTTGAGTGGCACGCCCTGCGTGCCGTGGAATCGTGATTTGGAGCACAGCAGAGAAATGCGAAGCGAAATCGTAAATTTTGATTTATAAGCTGTACTACAAATAGTTTTTTGCTCAAAAAGTAGCTCCTGGCTCTCCAATTCCACAGTTCAACAGTTCCACAGCACACACAGTGTGTCACTCAACAATTTGACGGTTCAACATCACTGAGAGCGTGATACTCTGCAGTGCTTCGTATTCTGGCAGGTTGTTTGTTTGGCGGTCAATTTAATCAAAGCGTAACACCTCTGTTCTCAATCGTAATGATACCTGCAGCTGTAAATCAAAATATCTCCATCAACATACTGGTAAACAAGCCTGTGTTCCCGGTCTATTCGGCGCGACCAAAATCCAGCCAGGTCGTATTTTAAAGGCTCCGGTTTACCAACACCTGAAAACGGATCTCTCTGAATTGCTTTAATCAGGCGATTAACCTTCTTCAGCATTTTTTTATCCTCTTTTTGCCATGAGAGATATTCCTCCCATGCGTTCAGGGAAAAAATGATCTTCATTCTTCGATCAGGTCTTCTTCTTTTGATTTACCCTCTTTCATCTGCTTGATCGATTCAAATAGACGATCAGCATTTTTCCTTGAACTAAGGAGATGCAGAGTCTCCATCATGGAGTTGTATTCGTCGAGTGAAATCATCACAGCCCCTTTTCCCGTCCCTCTTTTTACAATCAGGGTTTCATTATTCTCCTCCACGCTGTCGAGGTATTTTTTCAGGTCTTTTCGAAATTCAGTATAGTTTGCAGCAATCATAATTCAGCTTAAATTAGATGTGTGAGTACTATGTTACGTACTCATTTAAGAACGTGCAACACAATTATTCATTATCCATTTGAAAGCCAATTCTTAATTGGATAACCGGCCGTTGTGATCAAAGTTCTCACATCAGCGACCTGGCAGACTATTTGTAAGATTTCACCTGACAAACTATTTGGCAGAATCGGGTTATTTTTAAAGCATGTATCTCAAACATGTAAGAAAAACCCGGAACGTAATGATACCCATCCAGAGATTTTCAATCACTGCCTTTACACTTCTGATACTTCTTTTCGTTACTGTCGCAAACCCGGCCCTGGCGCAGGAAACTGTTCACTCTCCAAATCAAATCAACAGCGTTGTTTTTGAGTTGAGAGATGGACAGCCAACCTATTCCATTCAGCGATTTGGTCAGACGGTCATTGAACCCTCGAAACTGGGATTCACATTCCGCGATCAGCCGGCAATGCTCGATGGTTTTTCGATCCGGAACCTGGAAACCGAATCGTTTGATGAAACCTGGGAGCAGGTTTGGGGTGAGAAGCAGTTTATCAGAAATCACTACAATGAGCTGCGGGTTGATCTTGTTGAAGAGGCTGAACCTGGTCGTCAGCTCAGTATCGTTTTTCGCGTATTTGATGACGGGATCGGCTTTCGGTATGAGATCCCGGAGCAGGATGGCATGGATGAGATCTTTATTATGGATGAACACACGGAGTTCAACCTATCGGGCGATCACATGGCGTGGTATATCGATGCCTATCAGTGGAACCGGTATGAATATCTCACAAAAAAGACTCCCGTTACTGAGCTCGACACCGTACATACGCCGCTCACCATGAGATCAGACGACGGCCTCTACATGAGCATTCATCAAGCCGCGCTGACCGACTATTCAACCATGACCCTCCAGCGGACTGATGGCACCCGGCTGAAAGCCAACCTGGTTCCATGGGCGGATGGTGTTTTGGTGCGAACTCACGCGCCCATGAAAACGCCATGGCGCACCATTCAGCTATCCGATACGCCAGGAGGACTAATCACCTCCTACCTAATTCTAAACCTGAATGATTCCAACAAAATTGATGACACCTCCTGGATCAAACCTGCGAAATATATTGGTATCTGGTGGGGCATGCATCTCGATAAATACACGTGGGGGCCCGGTGACAGGCTGGGCGCCACTACCGAAAGAGCTAAACGCTACATCGATTTTGCTGCCGAACATGGCTTTGATCACGTTCTGGTGGAGGGATGGAATCCCGGCTGGGATGAAGAGTGGTATGAAAGCGGCGTGGTGTTTGATTTTAC
>CAZKIZ010000265.1:0-5200 GCA_964552935.1 uncultured Rhodohalobacter sp.
GCCAGCAGTGCGGCAATGAGCAGATCCACCATTTTTCGCTGTCCCACAATCACCCGGCCAATTCCACTGCGCAGGTCATTTACAAGCGTCTCTACGCCGGAGAGATCTGTCCTCTGTTCGAATGCCGGCTCATATCCGTCACCGGTCTCTTTCCCGGGAGTTTCTGTTCCATCGAGTTGTTGAGAACGTTTTTCACCGCTTTGTTCTTTTTCTGTCATCGTAAACTATCGTTATAAAATTGATCGATTTGTGAAGTTACCTTTTTCAATTCCTCTTTGCTGATCTCATTCTTCTGCTGAACCTGTTTTACCAGTTCAAAAAGTTGTTCCACCTGTTTTAGCGGAACTCCGGAGCGGCCCGCAACTGCCTCCGCCACAGTTTGTTCTCTGTTTGCCGCATCAATACCCAGATTCCTCCTGCAGTAATCCATGAAAAAACGGATTTTCTTCTCTGCAATTCCTTTATGCGAACCTTTTTCCAGGTAGAGGCTGCCAATCGTTTTCGCAAACTGAAGCGTGCTGTTCCCCGGCTTTTGCCTTACTGGTACGGCACGCTGGTTTCGCCGCCCCTTAAAAATCATGAACAGCAGTATCCCGGCAAGGGTAAGAAACCATCCGTTTCGGAGCTTCGGTTCGCTCAGTACGTAACCCATCGGTGTGGTGTATTGATCGCGGCCCGTTTTGTAGTATTCATCCCAGATCACGTCGCGCACCGGCAAATAAGAGAGCGCTTTAAAAGCGTATTCGGCATGATGCTGCTCGCGAATGAAAAAGTTCGTGAACGCAAACGGAAACAGGTGGATGTAAACCAATCCGTCACCGTGTTCAACCCTTACAAAATTGTTTCTCTCTTCCGACATTCCACCCAATACCGTGGTTCGGGTAGTGTCCAGCGAAGAAAAATAGGCAAAACGCCGGCCTTCAAAATCCCAGCCCGAATCGTGACTCAGCGCCGGGTTTGCGAGATTCATTCTAACCCCATCGCTTTCTGCTTCATCTTCCTCTGTCAATCGATCCAGATCAAGCTGCTGACGATTAAACAACGCGGTGTACCTGACTGAGAATGAGAGTTCTTCGGCCAGTACATCTCCGGGCGCAGATGTTGAAATAAAAAGATGATCACCTTCGGCCACCCGTTCAAGAAGCAGATCCAGCTCATTCGAATCGGGATCAAGCCGGTCATTTATGAACACCCAGTTGGTCTGTCCCTTTTCCCGGTCCGTTTTCAACAGGTACTCAAACGGAGGTATAGTCAGCATTTGGACCTCAGAGTCCGGAAACAGAGTTCCCAGTTCATTTTGCAGAATGTAGGTTCCATACGGAATTTTATCTGATCCGCTGAAAGAAGGGGTCCAGTCTGTTTCATCGGACCCATAAGCCTGGAAGCCGATGTAGAACGCGGCAATCACAGCGACAATGCAGAGATAAATTTTATCCTTTCGGCTCACGGCTGCCTCCATCATCTTTCTGCTGCACCAGGGTTTTCAGTCTGCTATAGATATCTGAAACGCCGGAAAATCCATCACTGTCTATCCCAAAATCACCGTACTCTGTGTAGTCATAAATTCGCGTTAGTTTTCGAAGCGGACCGGCGGCCGGATGGGGCTCCGTTTCGTAGATGTACTCCTGATTGGTTTTCGTTGAAGCCCACTCAATCATACCGGCCCGGCTTAAATCCCGCAGCGATTTTTGATAGGTAAGCCGCACCGCTTCGCGATAATTCCCGCTCTTTACGGCCTGATCAATCAGGTGATCGAGATTTTCTTCAGATTCCGCACCAGGATCACGCTGAAACCGGACCGATTCCGATGCTGATTTCCCGTAAAACGCCTGCCTGATATTCCCTTTCAGAATTTGGTTCAGCAACAGGAATATCACACCAATAAGCAGCAGCACAAATAGAATTCGAATGACAACGCCGCTGGTTTCTCCTCCCATCATGCCGTCCAGAAACCTTACTATTTCTGAAATGATCATAGCGATAAGCGACTCTGACTGCTCCGGAGATTCATTATAAGTCAGTTCCGGATCGGACCGGTACTCTGACAGGCGATCCGGGTCGGCCAGACGAACATTTACCTCAGAACTGTCTGTTCTCAGCTCTTCCTGTCCGGCAGTCGCTTTTTGCGGCAGAATCGTCACTAAAACTGCGGATAGCAGGATCGTGATGGAGACTATTTTAAGTACATGGTCAATCAAAGGACGTCTGAATTAGTCTGTGGTTACATCTGATTTCATATAACGCGATTCAACTTACATCATGAGGGTGTATCTGCAGCGAGCTGTTCCACCTGTTCGCCCAGGGTGAGGCCCTCTTTACGCTCCTCGAGGTTAAAGTAGTGCAGCCCGATTGATATAGACTGGGCGCCAAAAAACAGACCCTGAAATACAAACGAGAGTGTAAAAAATATAATGCTGATTAAATCCATAAATCCACCTGCAGCGTCTCCAATACCGGCACTTACAATTGCGTTGATGAGCAGCAGAGGTGTGCTGATGAGCTGAGAAAGAATCCCAAACACAATCGTAATGAGCAGGTATACACCGAAAGTCTGCCAAAAATACCCTTTTGTGAGATTCCAGGAGACGCCCAGAGAGCTCAGGCCGCCGGTATCTTTCACGAACAGCGCTACAGGAAAAACCATCAGCCTGATAAACAAGAATATTGAAATAAGGACTGAAAAAAGAAAAACAGAGGCGATTGTTAACACACCCAGCTGGGCTGAAATCAGCGTAAAGAGCAATGTCGGTAAAAAGAAAAAGACCACGGAAAAGAGAACGGTTAGCAGTATAAAAACAAAAACGAGTACGAGAACTTTGAAAAACATCCCTTCACTGAATGTTGAAATATCGAGCGGTACCTCACCACTTGCGGCATGTTTTAAATGCTGGCAGATTGTGCCATAGAGCAGTACATAGGAGAGCCCGATAAAAAAGAAGGCTCCAAACAGAAGCCCGGCTGAATTGAAAAAAGCGGACTCTTCAATATCAGCCGGAGATAAAAAAGGTTGTGCAAAAATATCACCGAATCCAATAGCCATAATGACGGATCCTATCATAAGCGGACCCATCACGTAGACGGCTGTCATGATCAGTAGCGATTTCCAGTAAATTCGAATGTACTTAAATGTATCTCCGAGGACATCAAAAACGCCCCTGGTTTGACGTAATTTAAAACTGTCTAATTCCATTGCAGAAGATTGAAGTTACGTTTGTTGTTGGGTCTTGGTGCTGGTGAGGGGCAGATATGCGTAGTACCAGATCACGAAAAGCAGCGATGCTCCTATGATCGTCAGGCTCAGGACAGCGGGCATTCCGGTATATCGTGTTACAAACGATTCAAGAAACCCTGCGACTATAAACACCGGCACCAATCCTATAATCATCTTCACCCCGTCTTTTGCCCCGGAAACAAACGAGCGATACCGGGTGTAGGTGCCGGGAAAAAGAAAACTGTTGCCAAGCACTATGCCTGCGGCTCCCGCCACAACAATTGCAGAAATTTCAAGCGTGCCGTGAATAAAAACGACCCGGAGTGATTCGCCCAGCAGGTCGTATTGATTAAAAAACTGCAGAAATGAGCCGATCATAATTCCGTTCATAATCAGGATATAACCTGTTCCAATAGCCGTAAGCAGGCCAAAAACAAACGCAAAAAACGACACCCGAATGTTGTTCATGGTGATTCCCAGGAACATATCCATCTGCCGCTGGCTTCCGTACACCGCCAGCGGATCACCGCTTTCGATATTGGCAATGGTCATGTTCACATACTGGTCTCCTAAAATTGCGCGTGCAAACTGCGCATCGTTTACCTGGCTGATGTACCCGATCAAGAGCGCTGCTGAAAAAACAATTACTGAGTAGAGCAGGGCCTTGCTGTGCCTGCCATAGACCAGCGGCAATTCGTCGGTCCAAAACGTAATGAACCGGCCCATCTCCTCCTTGCGGGTTCTGTTTATGGAGTCGTGAACCTTTACGGTTAGCCTGTTGAGGTACTGTTCGGCCCGGGAACCGGGGAACTTGCTCTGCGCGTACGCCAGATCGTCGGTCAGTTCGGTATAGAGCTCCGCAAGACGATCCGGATCGGCCGATTTATCCTGCTCCAGAAGCTGTTCAAACCTCTTCCAGCGCTCTTCGTTCTGTTTTATGAATGTAACTTCTCTCACCGACAGCCAGTTGTTTGTTAACTATTTAGTCGAAATTTCCGCACCATTTGTATTTACTTCTTTCCCTGAATGACCGAAAATAAAGTTTCTATTCCGTCAGGATAACTCAAAATCTTCTTAATGTTCATTCAATTTCATCCATCACATAACGGTGGTATATTGGACGCACGCATAATCAGTTTGATAGTAGTTGATTTGACGGATAAAAGAAAAGAGTTTTTTGTTTGATGAACCGAATTGATGTAGAAACTTCCCGGCATGTTCGCCTCTCTTATGAGCCCGCACCGATACTCCACCGAATGCTCGCCTGGGGCGTTGATGTGTCTCTCTACGTAATTTATATCGTTACATTTCTCTGGATATGGGGCGGAATACTTCCATCGCAAATCACCGAAAACCTTGATTTGAACTGGGTGGTCATGCTTTTTCTCTCACTCCCCTACTTCATTTATTTTCCGTTAATTGAGACGGTTTGGGAAGGACGATCTGTTGGAAAAAAAGTGCTTGGAATTCGAGTCACCAAAACAGACGGAACCCGCGCGGGACTCGGGGACTATATTGTTCGATGGCTTTTTCGCTTTATTGAGATCAGCGGTACCGGTGGCGTTATTGCCATTCTTACGATACTGATTAACGGAAAAGGGCAGCGTGTTGGTGATCTCGTGGCAAACACCTGCGTTATCCTCGAAGATGGCCACACCATGTCTCACCGCAAGCTTTTCAGCAATACTAATTCGGATCATAACGTCGTGTTCAGCACTGCTGCTGAGCTGGAGGATAAAGATATCCGGGTCATTCAAACACTCCTCAACTCACACAGAGACTACTCACCGCGCGCCCGCCGGGAGCTGATGGACCGATCGCGAAAACTGATTGAGCAGAAAATCGGCGCCTCCGACGATACTCTCTCATCAGAAGAGTACCTAAAGACAGTCGTCCGCGATTACAATGCGATTTACGGCTCGGATTTGAGTGAGGCGTGATTAAAACTCGTCTGCACGCTGTAGTTTCGGGTTGAAGAGTATGAACCGC
>CAZKIZ010000266.1:0-5149 GCA_964552935.1 uncultured Rhodohalobacter sp.
GGACAACTTCTTACATCCAAAGAGCAGGTTGACTGGACCGCCCCCGGGTTTACCAAGCTCGACAGTCATCACTCGGAACCTCTTCATACAATGATCCAAAGGTTAAATCGAGAGAGCGATAATTTTTATGCTGAGATGCTTCTGAAATATACTGCAGTAAATGAATATGGGGTTCAGGGTTCCACAGAGCTGGGGCTAACTTTATTGAAAGATTTTATGAACTCGAACGGGTTCGATTCAACTGCTGTCTTACTCAGAGATGCATCGGGCATGGCACCAGCCACTCTTGTAAGAACATCTGAGCTAAATCAATTTCTCTATAATATTCAATCCAAGCCGTATTTTGATATCTACCGCGAAAGTCTTTCTGTTGGAGGCCGCAACGGAACCCTTATGTACAGGTTTGGCAGCAGCCCCATTGGAAATCGTTTTCGTGGTAAAACCGGGTTTCTCTCGGGAGTCAGATCTCTCAGCGGGTATCTCGAAACAACCAGTGGAGAGATATTAGTGGTGACTATTGCAACGAACAACTATACTGTACGCACCACGGTTGTGGATCTGGTTCACGAACGTATTCTGAATTACTTATACAGGAATTACTGAACATGGCGGAAAAAAAACCAACCATCCTCGTTACCGACGATGAGAAAAGCATTCGAAACAGCTTGAGGGAAATACTCGAATTTGAGCAGTATCGGGTACTTGAGGCGGAAGGAGGAGAAAGCGCACTGAATCAGATCAAAAGTGAGAAGGTTGACCTGATGATCCTGGACATCAAAATGAAAGGGATGGACGGCATTGAAGTGCTGGAAAAGGTTAAAGAGATGAACTCCGATCTGCCCGTCATTATGATTAGCGGACACGGCACCATTAAAATTGCGGTGCAGGCCACTAAAATAGGCGCGTTTGATTTTATTGAGAAGCCGCCAGACCTAAATCGTTTATTAATCAGTGTTCGTAATGCACTGTCCCGCAATAAACTGGTAGAGGAAAACAAGAGGATCCGGACGGAACTTAACGATGTTCGCGAAATGGTGGGGGAGAGCTCAGCAATTGACCGGATAAAGAAAACGATCGATAAAGTGGCTCCCAGCACAAGTCGCGTGCTCATCACCGGGGAGAACGGAACCGGTAAGGAGCTTGTGGCGCGATGGATTCACGAAAAGAGTAACAGGGCATCGCAGAAATTTGTGGATGTTAACTGTGCCGCTATTCCGGCCGAACTGCTCGAAAGTGAACTCTTTGGTCACGAAAAAGGAGCGTTTACGGGAGCATCCGCACAGCGAATCGGAAAATTTGAGCAGGCTGACGGCGGCACGCTCTTTCTGGATGAAATTGGAGACATGAGCCCCGATGCTCAATCCAAAGTGCTCAGAGTGCTGCAGGAGAATCAAATCACCAGGGTAGGCGGTAACGAACTCATTGAAGTGGACGTGAGGGTGATTTGTGCAACTAACAGGGACCTGGAAAAAGAGATCCGTGAAAACCGGTTCAGAGAAGATCTCTTTCACCGAATCAACGTTATACCGATTAAATTGCCGCCACTGCGCGAGCGCAGAGAGGATATCCCAATACTCGCGAAGTGGTTTCTGTCTCAGCTGGCTGAAAAAGAGATTATATATGCCGGTAAATCCTTTACCGATGACGCTCTTGAAGAACTTAAGTCGCTAAGTTGGTCAGGTAACATCAGGGAGCTCCAAAATGCAGTGGAACGGATGGCGCTGCTGAGTGATGGAGATGAAATCGGGCGGGATGATGTGACTCGTCTTGCTTCGATGAGCGGCAGCAGCGGCGCTGATCTGAATGAACTTGCGGACCAGGCCCTTACCTTCCAGGAGTATAAAGAGAAGGCGGAGCGGTATTACCTACTGCAGAAGCTGGAAGAGCACGACTGGAATGTATCTGCCACGGCTGACGCAATCGATATTCAGCGAAGCCATATTTACAATAAAATGAAAAAATACGACATCGAACGATAAATTATTATGTCTGCACAACTTATAGACGGCAAAAAAGTAGCTGAAATAACACGCGCTCAAATTCGTGAGGACGTAAAAAGCTGGATGGGCCAGGGGAACAGGGCTCCGTTTCTGCAGGTAATCCAGGTAGGTAAAGATCCGGCATCTTCAACCTACATAGGCGCGAAAACAAGAGCTTGCAATGATGTGGGAATTGAAACCGGTACAGCGCACCTGGCCGATACCATATCAGCCAGAGAGCTGAAGCAGGAAATCCGCAAGTTTAATGAAAGCGAGCTGGTTGACGGAATTTTAGTGCAGCTTCCCCTGCCGTCGCACCTCTCATCTCATGACGTGATTGAGAGTATCGATCATAAAAAAGATGTTGATGGCTTTCATCCGATGAATGTTGGGCGGCTTGCGGTAGATCAGCCCACGTTTAAATCGTGCACGCCGGCCGGAATTTTTGAACTTTTTAAACACTACAGTATCCAGGTAAAAAGCAAACACGCCGTGGTAGTGGGAGCGAGTAATATTGTTGGTTCCCCGATGGCTATCATGCTTTCAAGGGAGAACTCAGCAGGTAAAGCAACGACAACAATTTGCCATAAATATACCAAAGACATAACGCGCCATACGATTGATGCTGATATTCTGATTGTAGCTGCAGGTCAGCCCGGCCTTATTAAAGCCGAAATGGTGAAAGAGGGCGTCGTGATCATTGATGTAGGAATCAACCGCGTCGCGGATGAGAAATCAAAAAAAGGATATAAGCTAGTTGGAGACTGCGACTTTGACGGACTCCGTGAAAAAGCGAGCTGGATTACCCCGGTACCGGGAGGAGTTGGGCCCATGACCGTGGCCATGCTGATGAAGAACACGCTGCTTGCCGCAAAGAAATCGATCTACCCTGAATTGTGATCAACAGGTATTAACCACAAAGAAACCTATCTACTCTTATGAATCTAAAATTAATCTTAACCATAGCAGTTACGGCAGTTCTTTTTGTCGCCTGTAACGATGAAAATGATATGAGCAATAACCCCTTTTCTGAAGAAAGTACGCTTCCATTCGAAGCTCCTGACTTTGACGCAATTGAAGATGACCACTACATGCCCGCTTTTACGGCCGGTATGAGAGAGCACCTGGATGAAATTGAACAAATTGCCAATAATCCTTCTGATCCCACTTTTGAGAACACCATTGTTGAAATGGAGAAAACAGGCCGGCTTCTAACGCGGGTACAGCGGGTGTTTTTCAATATGACGTCGGCTCATACGAATGATAAGATCCAGGAGATACAGACAGAACTTGCTCCCAAACTTGCGGCACACAGCGATGATATTCTGTTGAACAGGAACCTGTTTGAACGTGTGGATTTGCTCCATGAAAATCGCTTTGATCTCGATCTTGATTCTGAATCACTGAAGCTGCTCGAAGATACCCACCTCGATTTTGTACGTGCCGGAGCCCGGCTGACCGATGATCAGCAGAGCCGTATGCGACAAATTAACGAGCGTATGTCAACGCTGACAACCGAATTCCAGGAGAAAGTTCTTGAAATGAGCAGAGAACGATCTGTTATTGTTGAAGATGAATCTCTCCTTGCAGGACTGAGCAGCGACCGCATTGCATCGGCCCGAGAAGCCGCTGAGCGAAGAGATGAGGAGGGGAAGTTTCTGATCTCGATAAGCAATACCACCCGCCATCCGCTTCTGACATCTCTGGACAACAGGGAAATGCGCCAGCGGCTTTGGGAAGCATCTGCATATCGCGGAATCGGTGAAAATGGAGGAATCGATACCCGGCCAATTGTGCTTGAACTCTCAGAACTCCGCGCAGAACGTGCATCACTTCTGGGGTATGATAATTATGCAGAATTTGCCCTTGAGCCTCAGACTGCCGGTCACCCTGACAATGTGCTGGAGATGCTCAATAATTTAATACCGTCGGTTATTGAAAATACTGAGCGGGAAAGTGAACTCATTACCGAAATGATGCAGCGTGATGGAATTGAAGATGATCTGCAGCCCTGGGACTGGGAGTACTATGCTGAAAAAGTACGAAGTGAACAGTACGACTTTGATGATGATGAAGTGCGCTCATACTTCGAACTGGACACGGTTTTAAAAGATGGCGTATTTTATGCGATGGAAAAATTGTACGGAATCCGCTTCGAAGAGCGGGACGACCTGCCGGTTTATCATCCCGACGTTCGCGTGTTTACCGTTTATGACAGAGATGATTCCGAACTGGGTCTGTTCTACGCGGATTTCTTTTCGCGCGACTCAAAAAGGGGAGGCGCCTGGATGAGTTCGTTCGTTGTTCAGTCGCATCTGCTGGATAAGAAACCGGTTGTGGTAAATGTTCTGAATATCACTCCGCCGGCAGAGGGAGACCCCGCACTCATCAGCTTTGGAAATGTAACAACCATGTTTCATGAAATGGGGCACGCTGTTCACGGACTCTTTTCTGATGTCAGGTATCCGTCACTTTCAGGTACCTCGGTTCCGCGCGATTTTGTTGAGTTCCCTTCCACATTTGAAGAGGACTGGGCCATACTGCCTGAGGTACTCGAAAATTATGCCGTACACTATGAAACCGGCGAGAGAATCCCGCAGGATCTCCTGGACAGACTCATTGAAGCACGCCAGTTTAACCAGGGTTTTGATACATATGAGTATTTGGGAGCTACAATGGTCGATATGGAGTGGCACTTGCTGGGCGAAGGAGCCGGTCCTGACGATGTGATCGATTTTGAAAACCGATCACTCGAGAAATATGGATTAGACAACCCGGTGATACCGCCGAGATACAAATCCCCCTATTTTTCGCACGTTTTCTCCGGTGGATATTCAGCTAACTACTACGCATACATCTGGAGTGAAATTTTGGCGGCCGATGCGTTCGCGTTTATGCAAGAACAAGGCGGCCTTACGCGTGAAAACGGCGATCGATACAGAGAGTACATCCTTTCGCAGGGAGGAAGCCGTGAGGCGATGGAGATGTACAGAGATTTCAGAGGGGGAGAGCCTGACGTGTCTAATCTTTTGAAAAGAAGAGGCTTAACGCCTTAATGTAGATGTTGATGATTGTAGCGCGTGGCTCCTGCCTTGCGAGCCAAGGTTCAGGGAAAACGTAGCGCGGCGTCGCTGACCCGCGTTTCAGGGTTCAGACTGCGCCGTGGAACT
>CAZKIZ010000267.1:0-5145 GCA_964552935.1 uncultured Rhodohalobacter sp.
ATTCCCGACTTTTCTAATCCTGTTAATCTCAGCGAAGATATCATTATTTACTTCGCAAACATCCGCTTAGGTGGTGAACCGGAATTCACAACGAGCAGGGCAGGAAATGAAGAGCTACCACAAGAATTCAGTATCCATCAGAATTATCCAAACCCATTTAATCCAACTACTAAAATTGTCTACCAGGTACCCGAATTAGCACATGTAACTCTCGAGGTATATGATATCCTGGGACAAAAGGTCGCTACTCTGATCAATGAGAACAGAAATGCAGGTTATCATGAAATTACCTTTGATGGTTCACAGCTGGCCAGTGGCCTCTATTTATATAGAATGCAGGCAGGTGATTTTATTCAGACCCGAAAATTAATGCTGGTTAAATAGGTCACATAAAACAAAAAAAGCCCTCACGCAATGGAGGGCTTTTTTATTTATATAAACATCAATAATCTACTGCTTCAAAATGGAGTGGTCCCCAATATGAATTTCCCCTTTGGCGCCGTGCGCTTCCGCGTGATTGCCGATGGTTGAACGATTCAGATCGCATCCATCAAGCTGCGCATCGCCCTGAATGATGGTGTTTTTCAGCGTACTGTTTTTGATTTTTGTACCGGCTTCCACTGTTACATTTGGTCCGATTGTGCTGCCGCTGATCTCCACGCCTTTGCCAAAATAGACCGGCGGATGAATGGTGGTATTTTCATAATCATCTTCATTATAGGAGTGATCTTCTTTCTTCATGATCTCGGCTGTCGTGTCGAGCCACGCGGGAAGGGTGCCGCAATCGAGCCACTCCTCAACTGTGGCCTTTTTGAATACGTTACCATCTTTTAATAGTCGATCCAGAGCATCGGTGAGCTGAAATTCACGACCGTGCCCGCGTACATCGTTATCAATCAGATACTGAATCTCTTTCATCAGTTTCTGACCTTCTTTGAAATAGTAGACGCCAATAATCGCCAGGTTTGAGATCGGCTCGCTCGGCTTCTCAACAAAATCGGTGATTTTGCCGTCTTTGTGAACGGCAACGCCAAACCTGGAAGGATCTTCAACCTCTTTCAGCCAGATTACGCTGTCCGCACCTTCAACCGATACTGTTTCACTTGTGTCGAAAATAGTATCGGCAAAAACAATAATGATCTCTCCATTCAAATGATCTCCCGCACATGAAACCGCATGCGCCGTACCTTCAGCCACCTCCTGAACCCCAAAAGATGCCTTAGCATCATGGCGTTCGCTCATCTCAGTGAGCCTGTCTTTTATCTCCTGGCCAAAATCGGGGCCCAGAATGTACACAATTTCATCAATCTTCTTGTCGAGAGTGCGAGAAAACGTTTCAACTATACGCTCTACAATCATTGTACCTACCACAGGCAGCAATGGTTTAGGTGTTGTGTGTGAATGCGGGCGAACTCGTGTGCCTCTTCCTGCCATTGGGATAATTAATTTCATATCTTGAATGCTTGTTAAATTTTAATATTGACTGGAAACAATATAACAGATCGTCGGTTTAGTTTCGACCTGATCATCCGATTTGAACCATTTAACTTCTTTATTCAACTTGGACCTATTTACACTCCTCATAAATGGCGCAATTGTACTTATATGCGCAATCTTTATTCGCCACTCGTTTATTCGCGGTCGGTATTTTTTGCAAATGCTGCAGCAGCACGGCTACAAAACGCATGAATACAGAAGCTGGGTCTTCACGCATTTTACAACGAAAGTCATTACCACTGAGCACCTTCTCTATAATGTTGTCATTGCGGCTTTGACCCTGTTTATTTCTGCAAGGATCACCTTTCTATCGGGTGTCATCATCATGTTTGTGTTTACGCTGTTCTGGTTTACAGCTGTCGGAAAGTTCAGGGCAGAGCGCGATAAGAAGCCGCTTGTATTTACAGCGAGGGCCAAAAGGCTCACCGCAACCCTGGTGATACTCTTACTGCCGCTCTACTACTATTTTGGCGGGTTCATATTTTCAAGTGAGCTGTTCATTCTGAGTCAAAATATCCAGGAGCCGGTTGGCCATTTCTTAACGGCAGATCCCTATTTTCTCGGGTTCCTGCTCTGCTTTATTGATATGGCTGTCCCGCTGCTCCTCTTCCCTGCTGCGTGGTTAATGAAACCGGTTGAAAACTCCATTCAGAATGGTTTCAAAAAGCAAGCGCGCGAAAAATTGGCGTCCATGCCTCACCTGAAGGTAGTAGCCATTACGGGCAGTTACGGTAAAACGAGCACTAAATTTGTGATTGATGCCTTTCTGAAAGAGCGGCTCAGCGTTTGTGTAACGCCGGGCAGCTTCAACACCCCGATGGGAATCTGTAAAGTTATCAATAACGATCTTGAAGCGCGTCACCAGGTTCTGATACTGGAAATGGGTGCCCGGTACGAGGGTAATATCCAGGAGCTCTGTAACATCGCTCAGCCCAATATTTCTGTCATCACGAACGTCGGTATTTCTCACTTAGAGACCTTTGGAAGCCGCGAGGCGGTTGCGCGAGAAAAATCAACGCTGGCCAGAGTGCTAAAACCCGGCGACACCTTAATTCTGAATGGCGATGATGATGTCGTGAAAGAGATGGGAGCTGATCGCGGCGACCTCAAACGTATTCTTACCGGACAAGAACATCGCCAGGTTTGGGCGGAAAACCGAACCGTTGACTCTGGAGGCACCAGTTTCGATATGAACTGGCAGGAGGGCGATTCTCATCAAACCACACGGGTGAAAACGCGTTTACTGGGAGACCACAATGTTCAAAATATTCTACAGGCGGCAGCTGTAGCTCGTGAGCTTAACATTCGGATTGAAACCATTGCCGTTGCTGCATCCAAAATGGAGCCGGTTGAACATCGGCTGGAACTGAAAAAGCAGGGTGATCTTACCATTATCGACGATGCGTTCAACTCGAACCCGGTTGGAGCGAAAAATGCAGTAGATATTCTTGCGTCATTTGAAGGAGGACGTAAAATCATCATTACTCCGGGCATGATAGAGCTGGGTGATCTTGAAGAAGAAGAGAACCGTGCTTTTGGCGAGCATATCGGCCGATCAGGAATTGACCTCGCCATCCTTGTGGGCGAAGAGCAGACAAGTCCGATTCGGGAGGGCATTGAATCTGTTCGGAACGGAAGCCGACCGGAAGTCAGAACGGTACCGTCGCTGTTTAAAGCGAACGATCTGCTCCAGGAGTACATGAAGCCCGGCGATGTAGTTTTATACGAGAATGATCTGCCCGACAGCTATAATGAGTAGGAAATAGCTAATTTGATAATTAGAAAATTTGGGTATCAAGGATGGTTTACGGACTAAATGTTTTATATGAAACCACAACTGTTCACTTTTAACGATAAATACATTTACTCTCAAATTTTCAGAGTATCAAACCTGAACAAGTGATTTTTTTCTGCTGAAGACGGTATTCAGTCCGTATAGAAGCTGATCCAGCATATTCTCAAAAAGGTCCATATCCTGCTCAAGCAGGGTTATTCTGAGTCCCGAAACCCGCGAATCAAAGCCGCTGATCGGAACGGTACAGACACCGGCACCCGCAAGCAGGTAGTACGCCAGGTGAAGATCGGGGTGTGAATCGAGATCCTTTGTCCATTTCAGGTACAGAGATTTTTCGACATCCGGCAGGGCATCAGGATTAAGATCTCCTTTTTGGAGACCGCCTTTAAAGTGAAGAGTGGCATAAAATGCGCCCTGGCCTCCGCTGACCTCTACATCTTCAAGCTGTTTCACCCTCTTTTTTAGCAGTGACATTTTGATGGAGAGCTCCTCTCGCCTCTTTACTAAAAACGGTTCATATAAATTATGAGTCATGATTTCGGGAATCACTTTTTGCGGAAGCGTGGTGCTGCAAACTTCGGTCATCTTACATTGATCCAGCCTCGTACAGAGATCATTGAAGGCGGAATCACTCTCCCGGTTGTAGTACTCTATCCAGCCACAACGACTTCCCGGCCAGGGAATTTCCTTCGAAATTCCTTTCATTGCCATTGCGGGTACGTCTCCAATTACCTCGGCAAGACAAACCATCTCCCCGTCATACACAAGGTTTTCATAAATCTCGTCAGATATAATAAAGAGATCAAACTCACTGGCTATATCTACAATTGCGCTGAGAGATTTTCTTGAATGAATCATACCTGTGGGATTATCCGGATTAATCACCAGAATGGCCGTTATTGCAGGGTTATCACGGACAATTTCCCGAATTTCGTCAGGGTTTGGCTGCCAGTTATTTTCAGGATGGAGCGGATATGTGATGGGGGGATCAGAAATGCGCAATTTTTCAGCACCCGTATGCGCAGGATAGGTTGGCGATGGCATCAGCACACGCGACTCTTTAGAGAGCAGGCTGTACAGACGGGCGATGGCATCACCTAAACCATTAAAAAAGGTGATGTCTTCCGAGCTGATTTGAACCCCATTCAACGCATTCGTTTTTGAAGCAAGAAATTCCCGGGTTTCAGTAAGCCCTTTGGAATCACAGTAACCGAAGGTACTGTTGTTTTGAATTTGGTTTGAAATAACCTCTTTCATCCAACCGGGAAGTGTCATCCCCTTCTGTACCGGATCCCCGATATTTTCCCAAATAACAGGGAAGCCAAGCTTCTCTCTTTCAAATCCTTTCCCTACAATTTGCCTGATGCCGTAATTGATCTCCGGCAAGCCTTGGGGTAATAGTGGGTTTCTCATGGTAGTAGAATGATATTTAATTGTGCTGAACTATCGTAAGTATATTTTTATTTATTCAAAACAACAATTAAGTGTTACTAATTAATTCATTTAATAAGTAGCACTTAAAATAATATGTATATAAATTCTATTTAAATTAATTTTTAAGTTAAAACTTACGGAAACAGATCCCTTCACTATAGTATCGGCTTAAAGCTAATTATTATTAGCCCTTTATAAAAAAAGAATTAAGTGTTACTAATTAATTCGATTAATTAATTTAACTTAAATTAAAATGGTTGAAAGTGATAAATGACTAAATTTTTAATTTAAAATTCCAGCAACAGGTCCTTCCCATTATAGTATCGGCTTAAAGCTAATTAATAATAGCCCTTATATGAAAAAAGCCTGCTTTATGGCAGGCTTTTTTTTGGTCTATGCTCTTTTAAGAAGATCAATAC
>CAZKIZ010000268.1:0-1142 GCA_964552935.1 uncultured Rhodohalobacter sp.
TCTGCCTCTACTACACGCCAGGCATCTTTTTTATCAAACTCTTTTAACGCGTAATCAAAAACAGGGGAGTAGGTCCACCCGGTCAGGTCGCTGCCTTTATATTTCTCCACAATCTCATATTCATGGTCGATGGCGTCATCAAGACACCCTTCAGCCAGAATGTAAAACTCTTCTTTGTCGTCTGCATTGACCCTGATTTTAACGTAGTCAAGGGCAGGATTTACCGCCAGTGCCATATTAGAAATGATGGTCCAGGGTGTTGTGGTCCAGGCAAGAAAATAGACGTTCGGATCTGCATCGAGCGGAAATTTTACGTAAATCGATGGATCCTGGGTCTCTTTATAGCCCAGGCTTACTTCGTGAGAGGAGAGTACGGTTCCGCTTCCCGGCGAGTACCACTGGATTTTATATCCTTTATAGACAAGATCCTTCTCATAAAGCTGTTTGAACGCCCACCAGACCGATTCAATATAATCGTTTTCGAAGGTAACGTATGGATTTTCAAGATCCACCCAGTAGCCCATACGGTTGGTGAGGTCATCCCAGAGATGCTTGTATTTCAGAACGCTTTCACGGCATTTGGCATTGTATTCTGCCACTCCGTACTCCTGAACCTGCTCGCGCCCATCAAGGCCAAGAGCCTTTTCAACCTCAATTTCTACCGGCAAACCGTGGGTATCCCATCCCGCTTTTCGGTCTACCCGAAATCCCTTCAGCGTTTTGTAGCGGCAAAAAAGATCTTTTACGGTACGGGCCATCACATGGTGAATACCCGGTTTTCCGTTCGCAGTGGGAGGACCCTCAAAAAATGTAAAAGGAATTCCGTCGGCCCTGGACTTCAGGCTTTTGGCAAAAATCTTGTTTTCCTTCCACCAATTTAGAATTTCAACTTCAGCTTTTGGATAAGCCAGTTGTTTTACTTCGTCAAATTTTTTGCTCATATAGAACGAACTCGTTCTTAAAAATGGATAAATAAATAAGTCTTCAATATACGAAAACCAACGCAATGAATATAACCGTCGATTCGCAGATTTTTATTGCTTTAACCTATCAAAGCTTGCCAATATAGAGCAGGTGCGTGACAATGTCAGATATATTATTTTTTGAAATTCTCCAATCAGTGAACTAAACCTTTGTTATAA
>CAZKIZ010000268.1:1242-5080 GCA_964552935.1 uncultured Rhodohalobacter sp.
CTCTTCAGCCGGAGACATGCAGGGAAACCAACAGTTCAACAATTCAACAGTTCAACATCGCGCAGAGCGCGATACCCGACAGTTCCACATAAAGACCTTATCTCAGTTCAAAAAGCCGGGTCTCCAGGTGAATCCTGCGTTTACGCTCCAGTGCTGATCGTTATACTTGCCCATAGTAACTCCGTCCAGTCCGTCGATGATTAAATACCTGTAGTTGCTGCTCAGCCGAACTCCCAGCCTGTTATTAAACTTGTAGTCTAAACCCGCCTCAAAACCAATAAACGGGAAGATTTGCTCATCCAGCCCGTCGAATTTTTTATCAAATATAAATGCACCTCCGCCGGCTGCCACAAAAGGAGAGAGGCTGTACTGCGGCGTTATATAGGTATTAATAAGAAGTTCGGCCGAATTCACCGGGTTCGAAAATGCGGAAGGAGCACTTATCCTCGTGCGCTGCCCGTTTGCTCTGAGCGATATCGACCGGGTTAATCCCCTCTCAACCTGAAATGAAACTCCGCCATTGATGTCCGGATTGTTGTAATTGCCAATAACGCTTCCAAGAGATGCGTTTGCCGTGACCGACCACCCGCTTCTCAGGTTGGGCTTGTCAATGAACCCAAAATAGTCGCGCTTTAACTGCTCTTCTTTCTGACGTTCGTAGTTGAACTGCTGCCGGTATGCTAAAATATCATCCATATTTTTGGCTGTCCAGATCTGCTCTTCAACACCCTCTAAAATGAGCTGCTTTACCGCTTCGTCAATCGCTTCCGTCACCGCCATTACGGGAGGCTCGTTATAGGTGTATCCCGCCTCGGCTTCCAGGAGACGATTCGTATCAATAAACCGGAACAGCCCGCTGTCGAGCTGCTGCGAAACAATCGATTTAGTTGTGTGAACGGTCTTTAGCACGCGACCGCTCTGGGTGGATACAGCCCGCAGGTAGATCGTCACCTGGTCTTTGCGATACTGCCCTGATCCGCCCGTTCCAAGATAGCGCGCACCAAGACCGCCCGTAATCACATTCGTGTCGTATCCCACAATTCCGCCCTCAAGCATCACGCCCGCAAACAGCAGCGGCGGTAGCGGCTGGGGACCCTGCGGACCGGAGTGCTGCTGCCGGATATTCTGAATAATCTGCCTCTCATTCAGCAGGTTCGAAATGCTCTCCCGCTCAATCGGCACAAACCACCCCGACTCCTCCATCGCCTTCATCAGGATAGATGTGGCGCCCTGGGTTACCGCAGTAGACCAGCTCGCCACACGATCTGATGGTTTATACTGGCCGGTCTGATCGCGAAAACGATAGACGGCAGCAACAATTTTTTCTTCCGGCTCGGGAAGCTGTTTTAATGAGTTGTAGCTGTAGCTGACTGTGCCGTGTGTTGCAGGCTCAGTATGCATCGGCTTCATTGTGCCGGCGCATCCCATCATTGTAACAGCCGCAAATAGTACCGATAAAGTTGTAAGGAGTAGGTTTCTCATCTCTTAAAAGTTTGGAATCGTTACGCTGGTTTCATCGCCTGTCAAAATGTTGAATATCCGGATTCGAACGCCGTCATCGCCCGGGCTTACCTCAATATTGAACTCGCCGAACTCAAATCTTTGCTCTTCAAGCGCGTCTCCTTCACCAAACTCACGGCGAACAATATCGCGCGTTAGCTGGGAAAGCACCTGCCGCTGCAGGGAGTTCTGAAAGTCGGCCAGCGGATCCCGCTGAAAACCGGACTCCCGGGTTGCCTCGTGTAAATTCTGGGTGTTCGCACTGTTCAGCAGCCACCCGTAGTTGCCCGGATTCCCGCCAAATGCCGGGTTAAGCGGCTGGTAGACAAACTGCTGGGCTGATGCGGTTTCTGCACTCATGAAGAGTGCCATTACAAAACAAAGAGTAGCTGTTGTGATAAACTGTTTCATAGTTCGCAGGTTTAATAGATTGTTTGATTTTCGTTCTCTACGTTTAAGTATTCGCCAATACGGTTTAATGCACTATCTACAGACTGACTAATCATATCACTTCCGGGGCGCAGCCTGAAACTGAAAGACTCCGAACCATCAATTTCTATTGATATTACAGATCCGGATCCCGGGTAAAACCTCTCGGATACCTGGATTGTAGCGGTACTGCCTTTATCCATTGCAATCCATCTCGAGTAAAACATTTCATAAAAATCACGTCCCGTTTTTGACCGGGTCTCGTCCAGTACCATACCGTTCAGTTCAAATGCCGTAAATTCATCACTGCTCTTCTGATTGTTCTGTTCTTCCAGAACCGCTTCAAACGCTTGCCTGAATGCTTCCATAGCCGCATCACTGTCGTCTCCAAAGTCAGACAGAATCTCTTCAAGCCCCAAAGAGTCCGTGGCTTGTGCGGTTTCAGGTAATTCACTTTGTTCATATTCAAGTGGCAAACGCTGTGGAAATCGGTCCGAAAACACGCTCACTTTTTCACATCGCTCAAGCCAAACACATCGCCCATACCCGGATAATGATGCAGGCAACACTTCCCAATCTCCAATCTGCGCGGACTCCCTGACCATCTCAACACCCTGCTCCGAAAACCGCAGCTTGAAACTATTTTCTCCGGTTGCGGTGAATTGTGCTTCAGAATCAAGATAGTTGATCAGGTAATCTCCCGATTGGCCCGACTGTACTATATATATATCTGTGGAATCGGCCGTGGCTTGAGCCGAGGCTGCGGTCGCGCCCAAAACCGAGATCACTGCAATTAACGTTATATATCTCATACCGCGGGTTACTTCAATATCCAGACATCCGTCACAATCACTTCGGTGGCCTCGTTATTCCTTATATACTGGCGAAATTCACCGTTCCTGCTTTGCCCGGCCCGAAGTGATTCACCGGAAACATCAAAGAAAAAGCTCGTGCCGCTTTGCGTTTCGATTTCAAAATAGACCTCATATTCGGCAATATCCGCGGTTTCGCTCGAATTTGTAACACGATAGTTAACATCTACATGAGTGCTGTCTCCGTCAACATCGTTAAACCAGGAGGTGATTTCTGCCTGGAAATCTTCAGTGGAAGCCGTGCCTTCATCTTCGTCAACCGGATTCATCGAGATCCTGGCAATAGCCGTTTGGCCGTCGCGCACAGCCACACTGACCGAGGCGTTACTGTAATCTTTTTTGCGCACCTGAACCGTATAGTTACCGGTTGGGATATTTGTGATGGTGAATGTGCCGTCAGCCTCAGAGAAAATGGCATTCGTTGCAGGTGAAGTTGTGATATTTGCTGATGAAATACCTTCATGGGTCTCTCCGTCAACCACAATTCCTTCAATATCTCCAAAAAATTCCGCCTCTACAGTCTCTTTTGCACAGGAGTTCAGAAATAAACCTAAAGCTGTAATCGTGATGAGTGCAGTTAAAATTCGTAGCTTCATAAATACATTTGATGATAATTTAGTAGGTAAACATGCCCGTGCACGTTTTTCCGCGTCTATACTTTCTCTTTCAGATCCAAAAGCAGAAAGGGCTGCACTCTGTTATCGACCCGATTGTATATTTATTAATATACTTTCGAACAATTTTTTCCTGATGGTTGAGTATAGCTCCAGTCAACGTGTGCATTTAATCTGCGGACAGATTTTATTATATCGCGCTTCCCTTTTTACATGGAATAATCTCTCATTTTTTGATCAGAATTTCAGAGATTTTGTAAGAAATCCCGCAAGTCTATAACTATCAAATAGTTTTCTCATAATAGCAAGTGGTGAAAGCTAGCGTCAATCCAATTCTAAAACTGTCAGGTTTAGTGAATAAAAACCTTGTTATGAAGGTTCTACAGGAATTTAAAACCCAATAAACCTGACAGGTTTTACCCG